>SKXS01000016.1 GCA_007128345.1 Spirochaetia bacterium | reverse complement strand
TACTCTCAGATATCTGGGCACTGGGAAGCTGGCCTGAAGTAATCGTCAGCATGCTGGAACCTCTGGGATTTCACCCCGAGACCAGCCGGGTGATGGACCTCGGCTGCGGTAAGGGTGCTGTCTGCATTCGTATTGCCCAGAAACTGGAATTACAGGTATTCGGCATAGATCTTTATCAGCCGTTCATACAAGAGGCCAGAGAACGGGCGGCAACGCTTCACGTTGAGTCCTTCTGCACTTTCGACACCCAGGATATCCGCAGTCTGCTGCGGAAACGGAAGAAAGACCGTTATGATGTGGTCATATATGCAGCCTTGGGGGGCCTCCTGGGAACCTTTGATCAGATTATCAGCCGCATACGCACCCTGGTGCCTGACGGAGGGCACATGATTATTGATGACGGGTTCCTTGCCCATGCAGAACGTATGCACCGTCCCGGTTACGAATACTGCAGGAATTATGAAAAAACCCGCAGCGAGCTGACTCGCCATGGTGATGTCATTGTCAGTGAAACTATAATTCCGAAGGAAGATCTGGTTTCTACATTCAGGAAAGACTTCACGTATATCCGGTGGAGGATAGAGGCATTATCTCTTAGGCATCCGGAACTGATGGAAGCCCTCTCGACCTACTTAGCCCAGCAGCAGGAGGAGTATCGTATTCTGGAACAGGAAACAGTCCAGGCGGTATGGCTGCTGCAAAAAAATGCAGCACCCCCCTCCTAGCAAGAAGTACTGCATGTGTGATGTATTGCCGTGTTACAGTTCCTGTTTGTCCGTCTCAAAGAAGTAATCTTCATCCTCAGGTTCATCAAGCTTTTCATTGATGCGGGAAAACAGCTTCTTGATTCTGCCCTTGAGATCCTGGAAGAACTGCGCTGCACGCTTCGGCGGCATATCATCATGGGTCCGCTCTATACCCGCCCAGGCAAACAGCGGCTTGTTGAACACCAGGTACCGGATCATCTCTATGAGCAGGATGATTGCCATGATCACCAGGATGGGAATGCCGAACCAGGAGAGAATGACTGCAGTACTGTTGCGGTCTTCAAGCTCCTTTTGGGCTTCTTCAATCCGGTCACCCTGGGGATAGACTACCACATCCTGCGTCTCCGGTTCCGGTTCTGCCTGAACTATTGCCGGCTCAGGTTCAGTTTCAGCTATGACCGGCTGCTCAGTTTCAGCGGCTTCTTCTTCAACTTCAGGTTCTTCCGCTTCAACTACGGCAGGTTCCTCAGGTGCTTCTTCAACCGGGTCAGCTTCAACTGTTTCCTGAAGCGGTTCAGCATCCGCCGGCGCTTCCTGGATAGGGCGGGCCGCAGAAACTTCCGGCTCCCTTGGAAGCACCGGGGTCACTACAGACACCGGTTCATCGGTTGCAGGTTCCTGCAGCACCTCTGTTTCCGAGACACTAATGCCGGGACGCGGGGGCAGTTCAGGAACTCTGGGCTCAGTCTGCTCCACGGGAGGAGCGGTGGCACATCCTGCAGTCAACACAATCAGCAGGAAAAGTGCTGCACTGGATATCAGGTAGGTATGTATATGTTTCATTATCTTCATATGCTTATCCTTATTAAGAATATATCTTAAGTATATACTATACTCTTTTTCTATGTAAAGACATAGTAATAGTATAACCACAATTGTAAAACTTTTGTTACAGTTTATTTTCACATACCCGCCATACTCGGGTATTTCATTCCATCCTGAACCGTGTGCGTAACTGCCTACCCAGATTGTATTATTTGGTATATAGTGATGATAATCCCGTGTAAGGAGCATTGAGCAGCCCATGCGGATGGTATTCATCGCAGTAAGCATCTATCTCTATACGGCTTCACTTTTGTCGCTCATGCTTGGCATTCACATCCGCATCACTAAACAGGGAAAGCCCGCCTACTGGATTTCCTTCCTGCTCGCGGCGATGAGCATTTACCTGTTTGGCTACGCCATGGAGCTTAACAGCACATCCCTCCAGGGATTGGTGTTCTGGAATTATATCCAGTACCTGGCTATCCCGGTGATTCCGGCGCTCTGGATCATTGCCGCTATCCAGCTGAGCATATCAATGTCACGGATTCGACCTTACCTTTTGATATGTATATTTCTTATTCCCGCAATCACCTATATCATGCGATGGACCAATCCCTATTTTCATCTCTACTACACCTCTATGGAGCTCCAAGAGGTTTTCGGACAGCCGGTATTGAAGCTTGAAAAAGGTATCTGGTACTTCATGCAGGCGCTGTATGCCACGTTATCCTTCCTCGCTGCCCTGGTGCTCTATGTGAAGCACTACCTGCATACATCCGTAGATGCTGACCGCAGACCTGCGATCCTCTTAGTATGTGCGTCATCGCTCCCGTGGGCTGGTCTGCTCATCAACGTGATCAATCCCGGAAACATAAGTCTGGACTACACAGCACTTATCTTTCCGGTCTCCGCCATCATGCTTGCCGGTGTGCTCTTCAGAAGTGATTTCCTGCGCATTAAGCCTTTAGCGAGAGAATCGCTGTTCAACAGTACTGCCGACGGGGTCATCGTGCTTGATACCCGGCTGAATATTGTGGACTGCAATCCGGCAGCGAAGGAGATGGTGCCGGTCCCGGAGTCATTGATTCCCGGCATCAGCATAGGTGAAGCGATACCCGCATACACAGAAAACCCTCAGGACATGGAGACGGAACTCCGCCCCTTTACCTTATCGCGAAAAGAAGGCACTCGGCACTACGAATCACGAATGAGCCCGCTCTTATCTCCTAGAGGAGAGAATCTTGGGTACCTGGTGACCCTATACGATATCACTGAACGGCTGCAGAAGATCAGAAGCCTTGAAGAAAGCGAACAGCGGTTCCGGACCCTCATGCAGCACATACCCTACCTGGCTGTTAAGGGAATCAATGCTTCAGGGAAGGTATTCTACTGGAACCATGCTTCAGAACTGCTGTACGGCTACCGTACCGACGAAGCGGTGGGAAAACCGATAGCAGACCTGATCATACCCGAGGGCATGAGGGAACAGGTAGAGAACGAACTGTCCCGCATGATCCGAGAGGAAGAGCATGTAAAACCTAAGGAAATGATGTTCTCCAGAAAAGATGGATCCCCCATACAGGTCTATACTGCCTTTTCCGTAGTTCAGCGTGAAGGAATGCCTCCCGAGCTGTTCTGCATGGATATAGATCTGACAGAGATACGCAGGACCCAGGAAGCACTCAAAAGAAGCCAGGAGAATCTGAGCAAGATCATCGACCTGACTCCCTACATGATCACCATCACTGACCGGGAAGGAACCATCCTGCTGGCTAATAAGCTCTTCAGAGAAACCTTTTTCCCTACACAAACAAGCAAACTGGAGGGAAGCTCCTTCTATACGCTCTGGAATGAACCAGACAAGAGAGACTTGTTCGCTTCACTGGACCAGGAGGTGCTTGTCACAGGTTCTGGAATCTACAATACAGAACTCTCATATGCAGACAGAAATGCCAGCCAGCAGGTCCTGGTGACAAAAGTCCCATTTGTCAGCGCGGAAGACAACCGTATATGTGTGCTCACTATTATGGTGAACATTACCAATGAGCGAAATCTTGAAGAACAGCTGAGGCATGCGGAAAAGATAAAGGCCCTCGGCCAGCTTTCCGGGGGTATTGCCCACGAAATGAACAACATGCTGCAGATTATCCTGGGATATGCAGAGATGGTCAGAGAACTAACCCCGGAAGATGATTCACGATGGGATATGGTGGAATCAATCATATCCACAGGACAGAGAAGCGCGGATATTGTCAGGCAGCTGCTTGTGTTTGCCAGAAAACAGCAAGTCAGTCCGCAGGAGCTGCGGCTTAATGCTGAAACTAGGAGCATGCTGGATATACTGCAGCGGCTGGTGGGGGAAAATATCCAGTTGGTCTGGGATCTTTCTCCCGAGGATCCTGTCATTTTCTTGGACCCCTCGCAGTTCACCCTCGTGGTAACCAATCTCCTGACCAATGCCAGAGATGCAATAGAACACAGTGGAACCATCACCATAACAACATCAACGGTTCAGGGAGAAGAAGCTTCGCATCCCCCATTTCCCCTGCCTCCCGGCAGATATGCTGTACTTACTATGTGCGATACGGGGAAGGGGATAGACCCTTCGATTCTCGACCGTGTGTTTGAACCATTCTTTACCACGAAACCTATTGGCAAAGGCACAGGCCTCGGGCTTTCCACAGTCCTGGGGATCATGGAGCAGCACAACGGGCATATCAGCATTGCACATGCACAGCCCAGCGGAACCTGTGTTACGCTGTACTTTCCCCTCC
>SKXS01000137.1 GCA_007128345.1 Spirochaetia bacterium | reverse complement strand
CTCTGCGGGCTGTGCGTCAGGGCCTGCCGCGATGTAGTAGGGGAGGAATGTCTTGCCTTTTCCGGTAGGGGGATTTCACGTGGGGTGGATGTGCCGTTTTCCTACCATCCGGAATCTTGCATCGGCTGCGGTCTGTGCACCTATGTGTGTCCTACGGGAAAGATGCAGATGGAGTCAATAACTGCTGACAC
Source organism: Spirochaetia bacterium (assembly GCA_007128345.1). GTDB lineage: Bacteria > Spirochaetota > Spirochaetia > PWKH01 > PWKH01 > SKXS01. The sequence goes on along the minus strand of SKXS01000137.1, from coordinate 4,127 downwards.
CTTGCGGTCTGTGCCCGGGACGATGAAGCAGTGCCGATACATGCTCATGGGTATCATATCCAGTAAGACCTGCCCTGAGCACATCACGTGCAGTACGTGTCCCTATGACCAGCTTGTTGAGTCGGAGCTCACCACCCATCCCGCACTCATGGCCAGCAGAGCCCAGCAGAAGCATGCCGTGCAGGCAGGACCGTTCACCTATGACCGCAGCTGCCGGTACGGAGCTAACCATACCTGGGTCCGCAGTACCGGAGATACCTGCATGGTGGGGATAGACCACTTTGCTTCCTCCATCCTATCCCCAGTGGACTCAGCGGACGTGCAGGACGGATGCATACAGCTGGAATCTGGAGGAAGGAACATATCTCTGCAGCTCCCCGTTGAGGGAGAGGTGATCAGGGTCAACCCCCGGCTGGAGACCGTGCCGCAGCTGGTGGGGTATGCTCCCTACCATCGCGGCTGGATAGCCATAATGCGCGAAGCAGAAGGGCATTCATCGCTTTTGGAAGATGAGGAGGCCCGGCAGTGGTTTGATGAGGAGACTCACCGGCTTGCGCAGATGAACATACTGAAGGGAGAAAAGATTGACCAAAAACAGCTCTCCCGCAGCTGGGATGAACTGATCGGGCAGTTTTTCGCAATGAAGCAGAGAGGTACTGCAGGAAAGGAGCATGCGCCATGGTAACCTTGACAATCGACGGCCGTACGGTGGAAGTGCCTGAAGGAACGACGATCCTTGAAGCGGCAAAAACCATAGGGATCACCATACCGACATTGTGCGCACATACAGAACTCCACCATACACCCGGCGCCTGCCGTGTGTGCGTGGTTGAAGTGGAGGGGGGCAAGACCCTGGTAGCCTCCTGCGTATACCCTGCAGGCAGCGGCATGAAGGTGAGAACCAATTCCAGCAGGGTACGGAGTACCAGGAAGCATGTGATGGAATTCCTCCTGTCGGACCATCCCCAGGAGTGCACGACATGCATCAAGGAGGGTGCCTGCGAGCTCCAGACGGTTGCCCAGGAAGTCGGGGTGCGGGAGATTCGTGTGCCGGTAACCGATTTTTCCGAAAGGGACATAGACCGGAGTTCACCTGCGCTGGTGAGAGACCCGGCAAAATGCATCAACTGCGGCCGATGCGTAACCGTATGTACGGATGTGCAGGGCGTGCATCTGCTTACCCCGGAGGGCAGGGGGTTTACTTCAAAAATTGTCCCCGCTCTGCGCGAGGACCTTGCGGATGCTGTCTGTACATACTGCGGGCAATGCGCAGTCGTATGCCCCACCGGTGCCATCGTGGAGCGCGATGACGTGGATGCTGTCTGGAATGCGCTGGAGAATCCCGAAATCCATGTGGTAGTGCAGGAAGCTCCGGCTATTCGCGCCCAGCTGGGAGAGGAGTTTGCTCTGCCGCCGGGTTCTCTGGTTACCGGAAAGATGATCGCAGCACTCAGGAGACTTGGATTCGACCGCGTGTTTGATACCAACTTCACCGCCGATCTCACCATCATCGAAGAGGGTCATGAACTGCTCCACCGTGTGAAATCCGGCGGGGTGCTTCCCATGATGACCTCATGCAGCCCGGGGTGGATCAAGTTCATGGAGCATCTCTATCCCGATCTCCTGCCGCACTTGAGCACCTGCAAGTCTCCCCAGCAGATGTTCGGCGCCCTAGCAAAGACGTACTATGCGCAGGTTGCCGGCATAGACCCGGCAAGCATCTTTGTGGTATCCATCATGCCCTGCACGGCTAAGAAGTTTGAAGCCTCCCGTGAGGAGATGGCATCCTCGGGCTACCGGGATGTGGATGCGGTGCTCACCACCAGGGAACTCGCTCGGATGATCAGGCAGGCAGGCCTAGATTTTTCCCAGTTGGAGGATGCTGAATTCGATGCGCCCATGGGTGAATATACCGGGGCGGGAACTATCTTCGGGGCGACCGGCGGGGTCATGGAGGCTGCTATCCGTACTGTATACGCGGTAGTCACGGGGAAGAACCTCCCGAGCCTCGATGTGAACCCGGTGAGGGGCCTGGAGGGGGTGAAGGAGGCCTCGCTTGAAGTTGGAGCACTGGGAACTGTCCGCGTGGCGGTGGCCCACGGACTAGCGCAGGCCGGGATGCTTATGGATGCAGTCAGATCCGGGAAGGCTGACTATCACTTTATAGAGATTATGTCCTGTCCGGGAGGATGTGTAGGAGGAGGCGGACAGCCGCTTCCCGCAAGCAACGAGAAGCGGCGCCTGCGTGCAGGAGCGCTCTATCATGATGACGGAGCCGTCCAGAAGTACCGCCAATCCCATGAGAATCCCAGCGTGCAGAGGCTCTACGAAACATTCCTCCTGGAACCGCTGGGTGAGAAATCCCACCACTTGCTTCATACCAGCTATACACCCAGGGGTGATGCCTCGCGTACCACAGTAACAGCATAGGCACAAGGAAGGGGGCACACAGTGCCCCCTGTATATGCATTGCATGGTGCAGTACTACTGCGCATGCACCTCATCAAGGGAAATACCCATAGCTTTAGCCACGCCTTCGCCGTAGGCGGGATCTGCCTGCAGGCAGTTCTTGATATGCCTCACCTTGATGAACTTCGGGATATCTCCCATGTTCCGTGCGGTATTCTCGAAGAGCACCTGCTGCTGCTCAGAACTCATGAGGTTGAAGAGCTTCCCCGGCTGGGTGTAGTAGTCGTCATCATCCTCCCTGAAATCCCAGTTCCACGCGTCTCCCTCAAGCTTCTGCGGCGGGTCCCTGAATCCAGGCTGCTCCTGCCATTTGCCGAAGCTGTTTGGTTCATAGCCGATGGTCCTTCCGGCATTGCTGTCCACACGCATCTGGCCGTCCCGGTGATAGCTGTTGACCGGGCACTTCGGCGCATTGACGGGTATCTGGTGATGGTTCACTCCCAGGCGGTAGCGCTGGGCGTCCCCGTAGGAGAAGAGCCGTCCCTGGAGCATTTTATCAGGTGAGAAGCTGATGCCCGGTACCACGTTGGCGGGATTGAATGCAGCCTGCTCCACATCGAGGAAGTAGTTGTCGGGGTTCCGGTTCAGCTCTATAGTGCCTACCTCAATGAGGGGGAACTCGCTCTTGGGCCATACCTTGGTCAGATCGAAGGGATTGTAGGGCATCTGATTCGCCTGCTCTTCCGTCATGACCTGGATATGCATGGTCCACTTGGGAAAGCTGCCCTTTTCAATGCTTTCCAGGAGGTCCCGCTGGTGGCTCTCGCGGTCCTTGCCGACGATCTCCTCTGCTTCCTGGTCTGTCAGGTTCTTGATTCCCTGCTGGGTCTTCAGGTGGAACTTTACCCATACCCGTTCATTGTCAGCATTGATCATGCTGAAGGTATGGCTGCCGTAGCCGTTCATATGCCGGTAGGAATAAGGGATGCCCCGGTCGCTCATGGTTATGGTGACCTGGTGGAGTGCTTCCGGCAGGGAGCTCCAGAAATCCCAGTTATTCAGGGCGCTGCGCATATTGGTGTGCGGATCCCGCTTGACCGCCCGGTTGAGGTCGGGAAACTTCAGGGGATCCCGGAGGAAGAAGACCGGGGTGTTGTTGCCTACCAGGTCCCAGTTGCCTTCCTCTGTGTAGAACTTCACGGCAAATCCTCGGATGTCCCGTTCTGCGTCAGCGGCACCGCGTTCACCGGCAACCGTGGAAAACCGTATGAAGAGGTCAGTCTGCTTGCCTGTTTCAGAAAACAGCTTAGCTTTGGTGTATGTGGTGATGTCGTGGGTCACCGTAAAGGTTCCGAATGCGCCCGATCCTTTGGCGTGCATCCTCCTTTCGGGAATCACCTCCCGGTCAAAATGAGCAAGCTTCTCCAGGTACCAGACGTCCTGGAGCAGCACAGGACCCCTGGGACCTGCAGTCTGGGTGTTTTGATTGTCTGCTACTGGAGCTCCTGCTGCAGTAGTAAGTTTCTCAGGTTTGTCGTCAGCCATACAGTTTCCTCCTTGGAAATAGGGCATAGCGGCTAGACGGATGCCGCAGGTTTCGAAGAACTGCAGCACCGTGCGTTGTTATCATATATGTAGTATACATCATGCGGAACCAATTGACAAGAAATCACCATGGGGACAGCGGGTGTATCATATGCTCAATACATAATGCAAAT
>SKXS01000106.1 GCA_007128345.1 Spirochaetia bacterium | reverse complement strand
TTTTCGTGAAGTAATGAAAGGAAGTGCCCAGACCTTCCTTAATGCCATAACATACCCGGACAGAACTCTCTACCCTGGGGCATCTCCCATACGGCAGGACTATTTCAATCTCATGGAAGTTTACGGTGATGCCGTATTCTTCCCTCTGTTGCGGAAAGAGACTTTTCAGCAAGAGGGTATCCGGATTGAAGCGGACAATGACGGTGACATGGTATACCAGGGAATAGTATATAATGAAATGAAGGGGGCATATTCCAGTCATGACGCTATTGTCTCAGAACATTCGCTGAGACTGCTCTTCCCTGACACACCCCTAAATCACGATTCGGGCGGGGATCCACGGGAAATCATCAAGCTTACCTACGAAGAGTTTAAGGGATTCCATGCATCATACTACCATCCTTCAAACTGCAAAGTATTCCTCTATGGAAATATTGCTACCGAAGAACAGCTGAAGTTCCTCCATGAGCGTTTCTTATCAGGCTTTACTTCAATTAAGGTAAACGGTGACTACACATCCCCTATGCGGTGGAAAAAACCTAAGCGCATACATGTAACGAGTCCAGCTGAAAGTGATGAAGCAGGGAGTGCGAAAAGCACCATCACAGTTAATTGGGTTGTAGGTTCCGGTCTTGATCCAGTGCTGCTAACTACCTACGAGGTGATCACTGAATTTCTCCTTGGAAACCCTGGAGCTCCAATGTACCAGGAGATTATTGATTCAGGGATAGGAGAAGATATTGCGTCAATCAGCGGGATGGAAAGTGAACTTCGTGATATTGCCTTTTTCATTGGAGTACGCGGGGCAGATCCTGACAGAACAGATGAATTTGAATCATTAGTGCTGAATAAGCTTTCCGAGTTTGCGGAGAAGGGTATACCCGATCGGCTGATTCAGTCTGCAATGAGGAAGATTGAGTTTCAGCAGCGAGAGCTGAAAGGCGGAATACCGGTTGGTCTCCGCTGTCTGATACGGTCACTTCGCGGCTGGATCCATGGGCTGGATCCAGCTGAAACCTTGCGGTTCTTGCCTGCCATGCAGAAGGTGAAGGAGCTGTGGCAGGAGGATCCGCTGTACTTCAGTACCGTAATTCGAGATCAGCTTATGAATAATCCCCACAGGATTACTGTAGTAGTGACTCCTTCGCATGAGCATCAAGATAAGCTGGACCGACATGCTGCTGATGCACTTGAGACAGTCCGGAAGAGATTAACAAAGAAAGATTACTTACGGCTGCAGGAAGAACAGGCATCACTTCTGGCATTCCAGCAGGCATCAGATCCGGAAGATGCACTGGAAAAGATACCTTACCTATCAATCAATGACCTGCCTAAGCATGTGAGCACGATAGACACCCGTGTTGAAGAGATTCATGAATCGCCATGCCTCATTCATGATTACCATACCAATGGTATCTGCTACCTGGACTATATATTCAGTTTCTCAGGTCTTACGAGCGAGGAAGTGCGGCTCATGCCGTTGTTCAGCAGGCTCATCTATATGACAAGCATGCCGGGAAAGAGTTATGCAGACGTGTCCAGTGAGCTGTCTGAGGTGACCGGCGGATTCTACAGTTTCTTAGAGATTTCCTCTCCGTTGACACCATTGTATGCTCCTCCAAAGGAATTTCTTACCTTCCGATCAAAGTTCCTGGCTGAAGATATCAGCAGGTCAACAGCGTTTATTCATGCAATGCTGACTACTGCGAACGTAAATGACGTGAGAAGGATCAAAGATATCATAGTTGAGGCCCGAAATGATTTTTCCATGACGCTTATACCTTCAGGGAACATGTATGCATCCCTGAGAAGTGAAGCATATCTGAGCGGAGTTCAAGCCCGTGAAGATATGCTCAAAGGCATTGACCAGATGCTGTTTTTGCATGAGATTGATGTAAATGATCAGGATGTGCTTGCCGATATTGGGCGAAAACTTGAGCTGATGAGGACACGTCTGTTTACACGGAAGCGTTTTATTGCCAATATCACCTGTCCAGGGGAGATGACCGATGCAGTGCGGCAAAGCGTCAGGGCTTTCACAGATCTACTGCCGCAAGGGGAGGAACCGGAAACTCAGCTGTACCAAGCTAAAGCATTCTTGTCTGCAGAGGGATTGACCTGTCCTGCTCAAGTTGCATTTGTAGCATGTACTGTCGAATCAGACCCTCCAGGGTCACTGGAACAGCTGCATCAGGGAATCCTCTCATATGTTATGTCATTAGGATATCTCTATGAGAATGTCCGTCTTCAAGGAGGAGCATACGGAGTTGGGGCATCAGTGAACCTCCTGGAGGGGCTGATGACTTTCTCATCATACCGGGATCCGCATGTGGTAAAAACATTAACGCACTTCAGGGGGGGGCTAAATCATATATCAGTCCAGGGTATATTGCAAAGCGAACTTGATCGGGCTTTGATTTCCATTGTAGGTAGAGATGTACGTCCCATGGTTCCATCTGAACAAGGCTTGATAGGATTTAAGCGCTGGTACTATGGCATTGATGATGAGATCCGCCAGCAGCGGAGAATCCTGACATTGGAAACTCGCACTAAAGATATTCAGCGTGAAGCAGAGCGGCTCCTCGAACGGTTTGCTCTTGGATCTACAGTGGTAATATCAGGGAAAGAGATAATCCGGCAGGCAGGAAAGGTAATCCCGGACTTAGTGAAATACCAGAAATCACTCCCTGTCTAGCGGATCCTCTGATAATGTATCTCCCCATATTTTTCTCAAGGCCGGACGGTTTTTATTGAGCTGAAGTATCCCGCAGGAAGCAATTGATGCCCGGCCTAATACAATATCTTTAGCTAAGGCTTCGCAGTTCGGCGCACCGCAGACTCCGCAATCTATGCCGGGAAGCTTGGCAGATATGCGTCGTACTTTTTCCATCTTCTCAAGAGCTGCTGATATGTCTTCGTCGAGGGCATCGGCCGCATGGGCCTCAATTGAATCCACCTTGATGCTGCGGAGAAAATTCCTGGATAGACGTCTGATTTCTTGTAAAGCAGTGGTATCAGGACCGGTCGCTGATTTCGCACGCTTCTTCATACGCTCTACCGTGAGAAACCTATTGGAAGGATTCAGCACTCCGCCAGCACATCCTTCATCACAGGAAAGCAGCTCGAGAAAGTCGAGCTCTTGGACCTCATCGTTTTCCAGCTTTTCCAGGAATTCAATCACATTGTGTATTTCATCTACAGCTATGGCATTTCCTGAAACTGTCTGCTGCTCTCCCCCCGTTAAGCTCCACAGGCATGCGCGTGAGGAAATATGCTGCATTGCCGGCTTGGCTTTTTCAAGGTGTTTCCTGTGCTTTGATATATTGGTGTATACGAGGTTATAGAGGTAGTCAAGATTAATTACCCCATCGATGAGCGGCTCAAATTCAGTTTCCGGGGTTTTAATATCAGCAATTTTTGCAGCGCATGGGGTTACATAGAATAGTCCGAGCGTATCCAGGGGAATACCTTCTTCCTGCAGTTTTTCGCGGATATAGAGAGCAGTAATTTCCATAGGGGGACGGAGGAGATTAATATGATCAATGAGTGAGGGATACCGTATCTGTATAAGACGCACTACTGCAGGGCAGAAGGATGAAATAATCGGCTTATGTGATGCATACGTGCTGAATCTCTGGGACATGGCAGAGAGGATATCCACACCAAATTCAGCCTCATAGAGATGGGTGAAACCGATATCATAGAGCGACTGGAAAATGAATGATTCAGGAATGTCCTCAGGAAACTGACCAATAAATACGGAAGGAATAATCGCCACCCGATGGGAATAGTTAAATATTTGCCTGAAATCATCTTGTTCAACAGTTATTGCACGGTACGGGCATGCATCCAGACATTGACCGCAGTCTATGCAAATTTCAGGATTTACTTGTGCAGTTCCGAATACTATACGAATTGCTTCTGTCGGACAGTTCTTCATACATCTGGTGCACCCTCTGCAGGCCTGCTTGGAAACTGCCAGAGCATGATGGAATGGTCGTTCTAAGTGCTTCACGGCAGCTATGCATCCTCCCGGAAAGAAACGCTCATGGTCAATACCGTAGGTTCTCCTGATCCAGTCCTGATGTCAAGGGTATCCACATGTTTTTTTATATTCGGCAAGCCCATCCCCGCGCCATAACCCATTTCGCGGACTTCCGGCGATGCGGTGGAGTATCCTTCGCTCATGGCAAGCTCCAGGTCAGGTATACCCGGACCCCTGTCAGAAACCACCATGTGGATTCCATCAGGAGAAATGCTGCATGTAAGCGAACCCCCGGACGAATGGGCCACTACATTCACTTCAGCTTCAAATAACGCTATGACCAC
>SKXS01000064.1 GCA_007128345.1 Spirochaetia bacterium | reverse complement strand
ACACACGTTGAGACGGTAGTATTGATGTCAATCCCTATGACTGCATTTGGGTTGTTCTCGAACAAGTGGTTCTGCAGTGAAAGAGGGGATTGGGATGTATTGCTGCCATGGATTTTTGCCAATACCCTCATGTATACGTTGAAAGAAAATCAGGACAGTGCTGCTCCTGATTCCTTGAGAAATAAACCGTATGTGCATTAGTGGAAGTCGCTAGAAATTAATTGATAATTGCCGATATGGCGTTTACTGTTAATCGTAAACAGGAAGCTAAGAATGCCCGTATCCAGCAGATAAAGAAGGTAGCTTGTGGATTCAGGAATCGAGAACGGTTCAGGAATGTCATTTTGTTTCACTTAGGTGGACTCGATATGAGGTCTTCTGCCACACGATAGCCGGAAGCGCCCTCTGTAATAATCCGCTGTTTGTGATGCCGCTCTATGCAAAGGAATCCTGTAACAGAGAACTGCCTGCGTCAACCGATTGGATAAAGCTTTATGCAGCAATACTGTATGTATTTCTCAGGTGACCCGAAGAGTACAAGTAAAATCTGAAAAGTATCCGCAGTAAGAACCTAATCCCGCAGGAAGACCCAGATTACGTCCTTGGATACTAAGAAACAGACTTCCCTGGAAATTTATGGCGTGTGTTATTTAATCTGCAATCCTCATAGCTGCCTGTTGACGCTCTGCGGTAATTGAGAATGCTTGACATAGATATTGCAAACCTACACAATAATGTTAACAGGTGATGGAGTTCACCTTACGCTGCACTTTCTGCGGCTAAAACCTCCTTTTGGATGATGACTCCTGCGTACGGACTGTTTGAAGCTGGTATCGGGAGGTTTATGCCTTGGAACACTTGAATATAATCATAGTAGTAATACTCATCGGAGGCTGGTTTGGCGGTAAGCTGATGACACGAGTACGCCTTCCTTCAGTGCTCGGCATGATGCTTTTCGGCATTATTGCAGGTCCGCTTATCCGAACGAATGCCCCTCAAATCTTCTGGGATATTGCACCCCATCTGAGGTCAACAGCATTGATCATCATTCTGCTTCGGGCAGGATTAGGTATACGAAAAGAAGCACTCAAGCAATCTGGTGTTACAGCTGCTTTACTGTCGGTTATTCCCTGCATGGTTGAAGGATTTACCCTTACAGCAGTGTTTTACTTCTTGTGGGGGTTTGACCTGTTTACCGCAGGTGCCGCAGGATTCCTCCTATCAGCGGTATCACCGGCAGTGGTAGTACCTTCCATGCTTTCCCTCATGGAGTCAGGGTACGGCAGGAAAAATGAGGTTCCTACTACTGTTCTTGCCGGAGCTTCAGTAGATGATGTATTTGCCATAACCCTGTTTACGGTTTTCCTGAATCTCGCTGTCGGTGCTGCAGATACACGTTCTGGTCTGGCAGGAGTTGTTGTGAATCAGCATACTTATGTGCTGACTGAACTCATCAAAATCCCATTGGGATTGCTTGGTGCTGTGGGGTTCGGTGTCATCGTGGGACTGCTCCTTGCAGCTTACTTCAAGCGGCATTTCACAAACATTCGTGCCACGGAAAAATTCATGCTTCTCCTGGCAATCTCAATTATGTTTGTGGAAGTAGGCAACTATCTGCACCTGGCAGCCTTGTTAGGGATCATGACTATTGGGTTTATCCTTGTGGAAAAGGCAGACTACATTGCCCATGAGCTTGCCCAGAAGCTGAGCAAGGCTTGGGTTATTGCAGAAATACTGCTGTTTGTCCTCATTGGTGCGGTAGTGAATACCGCACATGCTGTTTCGGTGGGGCTGCCAGGGTTAGCAGCAATCAGCGCGGGACTGGCAGCACGTTCAATTGGGGTACTGCTGTCAGTCTCCATGTCCCGGTTCACTTGGAAAGAACGGATATTCTGCGTACTGGCGTATTTCCCCAAGGCTACCGTCCAGGCCGCCCTCGGATCAATTCCATTAGCGTTGGGGCTTCCGCATGGAGAAATAATCTTATCACTTGCGGTACTTTCCATACTGTTCACAGCACCTCTCGGACTTATCAGCATCAGGGTTTTCGGGCCGAGGCTGCTGGGGATTGAGATGCCGTCAAGTGATGATGCATAAGCCTCATGTGCTGCAGTAATCGGAACGATATAGGTTCGTGCAGATGCGTATGCATCGGCATGCGTCCTGAACATATCAGGCTTGATTAAGAAGAGCCTACAATTTCCTGAACTTTCTGTATCAGTTCGTCCTTGGAGAACGGCTTCTGGAGAAATCCTACACCTTTGTCCAGTATCCCTCGGTGAGTTATCACATTTGATGTATACCCAGAAATGTAGAGACACTTCAGGTCAGGGAATTGTTTCTGCAGTTTCTGGTAAAGAACCTTGCCGTTCATTTCAGGCATGAATACATCGGTTATCAGCAAGTCTATACTGCTAAATGCCTCACTGGCTTTGCAAGCTTCATCCGGAGTGCCAACAGCGGTCACCTGATATCCTGCATTCTCGAATAAAATTATAGACACACCCATAGAAACCAGATAAATCTTTATATTGTATAAGAAAAAGGTTGGCATATACGAATAAATGTGCATATAAAATAATATGCACAATGCAAGTGTAAAACCGAAGACCCAAGTCATTAAAGGGGTCACCTATGTGTATCAGGAATTCTCCTATCGTGTGAAAGGAGCTAAGCATCCCAAGCATAAACGTCGGTACCTGGGTAAACACATTGATGGTCAGTTTATTCCCAATGCTTCCTATTGGCTGCTTCCTGAAGATGAAAAAGCGCAATTAGGGCTTACGCCTCCAGTACCGGCAGCATCACCGGGTACACACGCTGCTTTACCAAAGCTTCCGGCGGCTGTCCGGCTGTTTTATGGAGCAACGTATCTCTTTGATGAGCTCTCTGCACATCTCGGAGTGACTGCTGATCTTCAGGTATGTTTTCCGGGGATATGGGAACAGATGCTTTCGGTCGCTTGGTTTCTCATTCTGGAGGAACGAACCCCGCTGTCTCGGTTCCCCAGGTGGGGAAAGACCCATCGGCATCCCTATGGGAAAGATATCACCAGTCCTCGAAGCAGTGAACTCTTTGGTATGATTAGTGAAGATGCGATGCAGCAGTTTTTCTCTCTTCAGATCAAGCGTCGGCTAGAGCGAGAGTACTTGGCCTACGATTCTACGAGTATCTGTACATTTTCCAAAGCGCTTAAGCTTGCCCGGCGGGGGAAGAACAAAGAGCATGACCTTTTGGACCAGATACATCTTGCACTGGTGTTTGGGCAGGAAAGTCGGCTGCCGGTATGTTTTCGTATCCTGCCGGGAAATATTTCCGATGTATCAACGGTACGGAATTTGGTGCGAAGCCTGGTTTCTCTGGGTATCGAAAAGGTGCATCTGGTGATGGACCGGAGCTATTATAGTGAGCAAAATATCAATGTGCTGCTCCAGCAGCGCTACAAATTTCTCATCGGCGGAAAAACATCACTGAATTATGTAAAGGATGCTGTGAACGAAGTCCGGCACTGCATTGGTGATTTTTCCCATTATCATCCCCAGTTGGATGTGTATGCAGCCACCAAGCTGCTGAAATGGCAGATCTCACAGGTCAATGGAGAACCTGAGTTCAGGCGGGTGTACCTGCATCTGTACTACAGTGAGCAGCGCTCGACAGAAGACCGCAGAGCACTGCATCAAAAGGTTTACAAACTCAAAACTGAACTGGAAACCGGATGTCGTGATGCATCCCATGCAAACCTGTATGCACATTACTTTATCATCAAAGCATATCCGAAACGAGCCATAGCAGTGACCCTGCGCAAGGGAGTACTGGAAAAAGAAGCACAGTACTTTGGTTACTTTGCCCTGATGACCAATGATGTCAAGAATGCAGCTGAGGCTTTGCGTATCTATCGAGCTAAGGATGTGGCGGAGAAGGCCTTTGGGAATCTCAAAGAGCGCTTAGGACTGCGTCGTCCGGGGGTCAGCAGTGATGCGAATCTTCCCGGAAAGATCTTTGTCCAGTACATCGCCTTGATTCTTTGTTCATACATTCAGAATATCATGCGTAAACAGGAACTCTATCAGCAGTACAGTTACTATAGCCTTCTTGATGAGCTTGATGTCATCGAATACTACGAACATACAGGAACACAAGAGTAGTTTGGGGAGATCACGAAAAAACAGCAGGACATTTTTCGAACTTTTGATGTTTCTGTACCAAAATAAATCGCTTCATTCTGTGCATATAATTTTATCGAGAATGCAGGCGGAATTGGCTCCCGAATGTTTGCCTTTCCTAAAAATCAAGCTCAAGAAAGCTTTTCAACGGGTAAGCCCAAATATCCCCCTTCATGGGAAAAGCCTCTTT
>SKXS01000164.1 GCA_007128345.1 Spirochaetia bacterium | reverse complement strand
GCTGTCATCGCTGCATACGGTGTGGGGGGAAGGATCATCGGGATCTTCAATATGCCCGCCATGGGAATGGGACAGGCTACCGCAGTAATGGTGGGCCAGAGGCTGGGTGCCCGGAAGCATGATGAGGCAAAGCGGGTAGTCACCTACGCGGTTCGTTCAATTTTGGTGTTTATCATAGCGGGGATGACCCTCACCTTCTTCAGGGGAAAGGATGTCGTGCGTTTCTTCATTGACGACCCCGAAGTCATTGCCCATGGTGCCGAACTCTTCCGCATAGTATCCGTATCGGTGGTCTTTTTTGCACTTTTCATGGTTCTCAACGGCGCATTCCAGGGGGGAGGCGATACCAAGCCTATGATGGTCATGAACATTCTGCGGCTCTGGGCCTTGCGGCTGCCGCTGGCATACCTGTTTGTCATGGTGCTGGATATGGGCGCAGTAGGCATCTGGTGGGCTATGTTCACTTCGAACTTCGTCGTAGCCGGCATCACCTTGCTGCTCTACCGTACCGGCAGGTGGATACGCATGCTGCTGCCTGAGGCTGGATGATATTTACTTATCAGGTGCATATGGGGTATACTTAGTCAGGAGCAGGACATGGCATCATCGGCGAAGAAACATAAAAGAACCTATGCCTCGCTGTTGAGGGGACTCAAGCTGACGGTGCTGGCGCTGGCTGTAACCATGTCAGGCTACGGAATTTACCGATGGACCGCCCACATTGAGGCCCAGTCGCAGCAGCGCATGCTTCTGGAAGCCCAGAAGATCATCGAACAGCGAAAAGCCGCCCAGGAACTTCCCTTGGAACGCTCGGTTCCACTGGAGCAGATGTACATCTCCAGCTTCCCCCTCAGAGGACCGGAAAGCTATGTCGGCAGGGAGCTGCCTGCCATAGGAGATACCGCTTCCCCGGTAAGTCACGCGGGAGAATTCTCCGAATACACCCGGGACGAGCAGGAGAATATCCTCATCTACGAAAAGTACAACAAGGCTGTGGTGAACATCACTACGGAATCCTACCGGCTTAATTTCTTTCTTGAGCCGGTTCCTGAATCTGACACGGGCTCGGGTACGATCATAGACCAGCAGGGCCATATCCTCACCAACTACCATGTCGTCCAGGGAGCGGAACGGGTATATGTGACCCTTCATGACGGGACAGTGTTTGAGGGAGATATTATCGGCAAGGACCGGGAGAGCGACCTTGCAGTGGTGAAGATCGACCCTAGAGGCAAGGAACTCACCGTCATTGAATTTGCCGTGAATCCCAATCTCAAGGTGGGCCAGAAGGTCCTTGCCATCGGTAATCCCTTCGGGTATGACCGCACCCTCACTACGGGGATTATTTCCGGTGTGGGCAGGCCGATCAGGACCCAGGACAACCTGATCCTCACAGACATGATCCAGACCGACGCCTCCATCAACCCGGGGAATTCCGGCGGACCCCTGCTCAATGCCAACGGAAAGATGATCGGGCTGAACACCTCCATATACAGTCCCACAGGGGGATCGGTGGGCATCGGATTTGCTGTTCCCATCGATAAGGTTTCCCGGGTAGTGAGCCAGCTCATTGAGCATGGTCAGGTGCTCCGGGGGTGGATTGATATCGTGCCGGTCCAGCTTGACGGGATGATCGTCGACTATGCCAGTCTCCCGGTCTCCCAGGGCATTCTGGTCTCCCAGGTGGTCAGCGGCGGACTTGCCGAACAGGCCGGCCTGCGCGGAGGGACCGAAGCGGTTCGCTACGGGACCTCCATCATCTACCTCGGCGGGGACATCATCGTTGAAGTGGCGGGAAAGAAAATCAGCGACTTTGCCGATCTCTTCGGTGCCCTTGAGCAGAAGAAGCCGGGAGAGGTAGTGGATGTGGTGATCATCAGGGACAGGCGGATGCGTTCAGTCAAGGTGGAGCTCATTCAGCGGCCCGTCCAGTTCCTCTGGTGATGGGGCCTATGGGTATTTTCCGCGTACGTTCTGACTACGAACCTGCAGGCGACCAGGCGCAGGCTATTGCGTCCCTGACACAGGGTATCAGGGAGAACGGCTATCGGTTTCAGACCCTCAAGGGGGTAACCGGGTCCGGAAAGACCTATACGATGGCAAAGATCATCGAGCAGCTGCAGCTTCCCACCCTGGTGCTTTCCCATAACAAGACCTTGGCTGCACAGCTCTACCGGGAATTCTCGTCTTTCTTCCCTGATAACGCGGTTGAATACTTTGTGTCGTACTACGACTACTACCAGCCTGAGGCCTATGTGCCTTCACGGGACCTCTACATCGAGAAGGACTCATCAATCAACGAAGAGATAGACCGCATGCGTCTGTCAGCCACCTCTTCGCTGCTGCAGCGAAGTGATGTGATTGTAGTGGCCACGGTATCGTGCATATACGGACTGGGCAGCCCTTCAGCATTCCATGACATGCGCATCTCCCTGCGAGCCGGCGAGACAATCCGCAGGGAGCACGTGATCCAGGATCTCATCCGCATGCAGTATGAACGCAACGACATCGTCCTTGAGCGGGGTTCATTCCGTGTCCGGGGGGATGTCATTGAGATCTATCCTGCATACCTCAAGGAGGCATGCCGCATTGAGATCACCTGGGACGAGATAGAACGGATCACCAGGGTGCATCCGGTTACCGGCGAGGTGCTTGAAGAGGTGCGGGACCTTACAGTCTTTCCGGCTAAGCATTTTGTGCTTCCCCAAGAGCAGATACGCACAGCCCTCACAAAGATACGGGAGGAGCTTGAAGAGCAGTACCAGCGGTTTGTCAGCCAGGGGAAGGTGGTGGAGGCGGAACGTATCAAGACCCGCACTGAGTATGACCTGGAGATGCTCCAGGAGATTGGGTACTGTCCGGGAATCGAGAACTATTCAGCCCCCCTGAGCGGAAGAAGCCCAGGTGAGCGGCCCGCGGTGCTCCTGGACTACTTTCCCAGGGAGTTTCTTACGTTCATTGACGAATCCCACGTCACGCTCCCCCAGGTGGGCGGGATGTACGAAGGAGACCGTTCCCGCAAGCAGAACCTGGTGACCTACGGGTTTCGTCTCCCTTCAGCGCTGGACAACCGGCCCCTGGTCTTCTCTGAATTCGAGGACCTTCTGGACAAGCGCATCTATGTAAGTGCGACTCCCAGGCAGTTTGAGTGCGACCAGTCTTCCCAGGTGGTGGAGCAGCTCATCAGGCCTACGGGCCTGCTGGACCCTGAAGTTGCAGTGCGTCCCACCCGGGGACAGATTGAGGACCTCTACGGGGAGATACGCAAGCGGGTGCACGTATCCCAGCGTGTTCTGGTTACCACGCTGACGAAGAGAATGGCTGAAGACCTTACGGACTATCTATCCGGCATCGGCATCAAGGTACGGTACCTCCATTCGGAAGTGGAGACCATCGAGCGGGTGGAGCTGCTTCGCGATCTGCGGATGGGCACATTTGACGTGCTCATAGGGATCAACCTTCTGCGCGAGGGGCTGGATCTCCCTGAGGTATCGCTTGTAGCCATCCTCGATGCGGACAAGATCGGATTTCTGCGCTCGGCAACTTCCCTGATCCAGACAATCGGACGGGCGGCAAGGCATGTGGACGGAAAGGTGATCATGTACGCCGACAAGATGTCAGCCGCCATGGAAGAGGCCATCAGCGAGACCAACCGCAGACGCTCGGTGCAGCAGGCATTCAACGAGAAACACGGCATCACTCCGCTGTCAGTCCAGAAGGCGGTGCAGGATATCCTGGTGCGCAGGAAGGTTGAGCAGCAGGAGGCAGAGCAGCAGAACGTGGAGGTGCTGAAGAGCGCCTATAATCTCCTCATTCCCTCCCACCGGAAGAAGTACATCCGTGAACTGGAAGCGATGATGCTTGAGCACGCCAAGCGTCTTGAATTTGAGCAGGCTGCGGTGCTCCGTGATGAGATCGACCGCATCAAGGTGCAGAATTTTTCATAACGGATGCGAGTAGCCTAAGAGAACGTCCCTGGGGCTTCCCGACACGTGGGGGAGATAGCGTCTCAGCGGCAGGAGAACCAGCTGGTCCCTGTGAGCACGAAACTCCCCAAGCACAAACCCGTAGAGTTCTGAAAGGGTGAGCACCCCGTCAAAGTTCGCATCAGCTCGCAGGAATTCCCCCTCCTGTGCAAGCCCCATGAGCAGAAAGTGGGTAAAATACCCGTTTTCTACCGTGTTTCCGTAGAGGTCCAATTCTGCTGACCCCGGCAGAGGTTCAAAAGATTTCTGGTGATACCCGGCAGCTGAAAACACCCAGATATGTGCATGCATGCCGGAGGATTCTTCGGGGGTACGGAAAAACGCCTCAACTGCCTGGGAGTACGCATTGCCGGGAAGCGTGTCCCGGAAATCCTTGTCTGAAT
>SKXS01000273.1 GCA_007128345.1 Spirochaetia bacterium | reverse complement strand
TTAAGGATATTTGGATATACGTATGATAGAACCGAGAATTCTCAAAGGCTTCAGGGACTCGCTTCCCCAGCAGGAACTACGAAGAAAAGACCTGATAACCTGTCTCGAGTCAGTTTTCTCCTCTTTCGGGCTTGTCCCCATAGACACCCCGGTCCTCGAATACACAGAGGTCCTCCTGGGAAAGGGTGGCGGAGAGACGGACAAGCAGGTCTACACGTTCACCGATCATGGGGGACGGGAGGTAGCCATGCGCTTTGACCTCACCGTGCCCTTCGCCAGGTATATGGCAAGCCACGCCCATGAACTCCCCCTCCCCTTCAAGCGCTACCATGTGGATAAAGTTTGGCGGGGAGAGAACACCCAGAAAGGGCGGTACCGTGAATTCTACCAGTGCGATTTTGACATCGTCGGCATTGATCACGTGTCAGCGGACTTTGAGATCCTCCTGATAATAAACGAGTCACTCAAGCGCCTGGGCATACCGGCTTTTTCTGTACACCTCTCCCACCGGGGCATCTTCAACTCCTTCCTGGCTGACCTCGGCATTGCTGACCGTGCCCCCGATATCCTGCGGTGCGTCGACAAGATGCAGAAGATCGGCCTAAGCGAGGTTGAAGCCCAGCTGCAGGAGATCATCACCATCCAGCAGACCCGGGATGTGCTCGCATTCATCTCAGCCTCAGGAACACCGCTTGAGGTGCTCTCCGCCCTCGGAGACCTCTGCGGGAAAGCGCAGGAGCACATCCATCGGTTGAGTATCCTGACGGACTTCGCCATGGATGCCGGATGCGCCGATACCCTGGTCATCAATCCTTCCATCACCCGCGGTTTGGACTACTACACCGGCGTGGTGTACGAGACCTATCTTGATGAGCTGGAGGCAATCGGTTCCATCTGCTCCGGCGGACGCTACAACGACCTGGCCTCCCTCTATACGAAACAGAAGCTCCCCGGCGTGGGCGCGTCCATCGGACTAGATCGTCTTCTGGCTGCCCTGGATGAACTCTCCGATACCCCTTCCCGATCCAGCACGGCAGATGTGCTTGTCATCTGCATGGATGAAAGCCGCATGGGCGACTACCAGCGGATTGCCTGCCGGCTGCGCGAAGCAGGACTGCATGCGGAAGTTTCCCTGACAAAACGCAGGCTGCCTCAGCAGTTCTCCTATGCTGAAAGAGTCGGCATTCCCCTCGCCCTCATCCTGGGAGAGGAGGAACTGGAATCGGGCACCTACACCCTGAGGGATCTGCAGAGCCGCATGCAGGAACGCCTGCAGTCCATTGAAAAACTCGTCAACCGGTGCCGCCTGCTCACTGGAAAAGGAGCACACACGTTATGAGTACACATCTCGACCTCCCGGTCTACGCACAGCGAGGAAAAATCCTCCGAGAGCTTGCGCACAATCAAGTCATTGTAGTGGAAAGTCCCACGGGAAGCGGAAAGACCACCCAGCTGCCCCTGATTCTCCATGAAGCAGGGTATGCCTCGAAAGGCATCATCGGGGTGACCCAGCCGAGGAGGATCGCCGCTGTCTCGGTTTCCGATTATATTGCCAGGCAGCTTGGAGTTACCATCCCCGACACGGTGGGATACAAGATGCGCTTCTATGATAAAACCTCCCCTGCCACTAAAATCAAGATTCTCACCGACGGGATGCTACTCCAGGAGATGAAGCTCGATCCCATGGCCTCAAGCTACAGCGTGATGGTGGTGGACGAAGCCCACGAACGCAGTCTGAACATCGACTTCGTCCTGGGTCTTCTCAAGCAGGTGCTCGAACAACGCAGCGACTTCAAGGTGATCATCTCATCTGCCACAATCAATCCCGGGGTCTTCTCAGAATACTTCAGCGGCTGTCCCATCATCCACATTGACGCGGAAATCTTTCCCGTGAACGTTCAATACAAGCCGCCTGAGCGCAGCGACGACGATGCCCGCATCCTGCGGATTGCGGAGCTGGTGGACGGCCACATTTCTTCAGGGAGCAAAGGAGACATACTGGTATTTCTCAGCGGAGAATACCACATCAGCGCATGCCTGGAGACCCTTGATGCGTCCAGGCATGCGAAGAAAATGGAGCTCCTGCCGCTGTTCGGCAGGCTCTCCAAGGAGCAGCAGGACCGGGTCTTCCTGCCGACCCCTAAAGGAAAGACCAAGGTGGTGGCAGCCACAAATATCGCCGAGACGAGCATCACCATCGACAACATCTCCCTGGTGATCGATTCGGGACTCGCGAAGCTCAACTACTACAACCAGCGGACTTTCACCTCGTCGCTCATCGAAACCCCGATATCCCGGGCTTCGTGCAACCAGCGCAAAGGGCGTGCGGGACGCACCATGCCCGGGGCATGCTGGCGGCTCTATACGAAGCAGGACTTCAATACACGACCCCTCTTTACCGAAGAGGAGATCAGGAGGACCGATCTTTCTGAAGTGGTCCTCAGGATGGCCGAACTGGGCATCAGGGACTTTGATTCCTTCGACTTCCTTACCCCTCCTGAAGGGGAAGGCATCCACTCTGCAGTTCACACCCTTCAGATGCTTGACGCCCTGGACATGAACCACGAACTGACCGAGATCGGAGAAATGATGTCCCTCTTTCCCCTCCTGCCCAGGCACTCGCGGATAATCATAGAGGCGATCATCCGCTACCCCCAAGTCCTCGAAGAAGCGATCATCGCGACGGCATTCCTCTCCACGCGCAGCCCCTTCATCCTTATTCCCGGCAAGGAGATCGAAGCACGTCATGCGCACCACTCGTTCGCATCTTCCCACGGGGATTTCGTCTCCTACCTCAAGCTCTACCGGGCCTACACGGATATCAAGGGATCGACCGAACGGGAGCACTTCTGCAGAAGCAGCTATCTGGATGTCCAGATCATGGATGAGCTCATGAGCATCACCGAGCAGCTTACGGAAATCGTCTCGGAGCAGCAGATACCCATCCTCTCAGGCGGACCGGTTCGGGACTATCTCTGCTCCATCGCTGCGGGACTCGTGCAGTTTGTCTGCGTCAGGACCGGACGCGGGGTCTACCGCAGCCTGACGGCGGAGCGCATCTACATCCATCCCGGATCGGTAATGTTCAGGGAATCCCCTGAATACATCGTCTCCGGTGAGATTGTGAAGACCAGCAGGATGTACGCGCGGTCGGTCTCCCCCCTCAAGCGCGACTGGCTGACTGACCTCTTCCCCGCCTTCAGCCACTGGATAGAGAGACCAAAACGCGCGGCTGCAAAACGTGGAGCAGAGATCGCACCCCGGCAGTCCGCAGACACCATCATGCTCTACAACAGTGAGATTCAGGTGGTTCCCTACAAGGGAAAGAGAAAGCTCGCTGTGCTGCCCCTGGAAATCCTCCGGCGCATTCCCCCCGAAGAGCGTGCCCCTGCAAAGTCCTTCAGGTCCATGCGCGGCAAGATCACCTATGGTGATTATGATATCCATGTGGGAGACAAGCTTACCAGCCTGGTCAAGATTACTCCCTACATCCGTCCCGAGGATGGGCTCTACCAGGGTGTACCGAAGCAGTCATTCACCATGCCGAAACAGGCACATGAGCTTAGCGACCACCTGCACCTTCTGCTCAAGCTCTGCAGGATCAAGAAGAAAAGCTCAGTCTTAGGCTTCATAACCCTGGAGACCAACGGAAAACGCGTCTTCTGGTTCAAGATCGTAAAAAGCTTCCATACGGCCATAGATGTCACCCTGTCGAGCCTGGAACAGATGGCCGACCAGATTATCGGGGATGCGCATGAGTCGGTAATTGCCAAGGTGAATGAATCCTACCGGCAGGTCTCAGATATCTTCGAGCACTACTAGAGAATAAGTGATTCCACCACTTCCAGCGGCAGGGGGAAAAGAAATGAGTCCCCGGGTGTTTTCTGCAGGATGAAGGGCACTGTCTCTCCCCGGCGCTTCTTGTCCTGCCTGAGGGACTTCATGAAGCTCCGCTTATCCGGTACGGGAATGTCAACCGAGAACGAGAGGAAGGTGAACAGATCGCATACCGCAGCGAGGTACTCTTCGTCGGTGAATCCGAGCATGGTGCCCGCTTCAAGCGCTTTGATTATGCCCCATGCGACGGCATCCCCATGGGTGAGAGAAAACGAGCTGCTGCTCTCCAGAGCATGCCCGAAGGTATGGCCGAAGTTGAGCAGCTGCCTGATGCCGAGCTTCTCTTCAGGATCCTGCTCCACGATATTCACCTTATACATCAGGGACTCCCTGATCATCTCCTCCAGGAAATCACGGTCACGCCGCTTCAGAAGATTCCGGTTCTCCAAAACCCTGCGGAACAGCATATCGCCGCTGAGCAGCGCATGCTTGAGCAGTTCGGCAAGGCCGTTGCGGTATTCGTGAGCGCTGAGGGTCTCCAGAAATTCTATGCACACCATCACGCGGGACGCAGGATAGAAGGTGCCCAGGAGGTTCTTATACCCGTCATGATCAATACCTGTCTTGCCGCCCACCGACGCGTCCACCATTGCCAAAAACGTAGTCGGGACAAGCACAAGATCCATACCGCGTTTATAAATGGAGGCGGCAAAAGCAGTGATATCGCACACTACACCCCCGCCCAGCGCGGTGAGGACCGTATCCCGAGAAGCCTCCAGAGAGATCAGGGCCTCAATAATGCGCTTCAGGGAATTGTCATGCTTTGCCTGCTCCCCTGGTTCAAGGATGCAGTGCACGGGAAATCGACTGCCGTAGAGCGAAGAGATATTCCGGTCACTGACGGTGATGCATCCGTTGAGATGTCCGGCAGCTTCGTCAAGTGACATAAATTCTATGATGGTCCTCCGTCCCTGGAGGGTGCACGTAAGTGGCATGGTCTTTTTATACCTGAATCACTGCAGTATTGCAACTCACCCCTTGCATAATCATACAGTATTTCGGACAATGCGGCATGCAGAACAGATATTTTGACTGGGCGGCAACCGCGCCTCCGCTAGCTGCAGTACGGGAAACAGTTGACCGCTGCGCTGCAGACTACTACGCAAACCCCTCCTCACGTCATCATCAGGGCAGGGAAGCCTCTGCTGTACTAGAAGAATCACGGTGCCAAGTCGCCTCGGCATTAGGATGCGATGCACAAAATATCACCTTCACCTCCGGCGGTACGGAGTCCAATTCTCTGGTGCTTGCTTCACTGTTCTGGAAGAAACGCAAAGGCTCGGTGGTGCTTTCATCGGCAGAACATGCGTCTGTATACGGATTTATTCCGTTTTTCCGGGAGATCGGCTGCGAGGTGATCACCCTCCCCGCCCCCCTTGGATTCGTCAGTCCCGATGAACTTTCCAGGGCCCTCAGGAAGGAGACCTCACTGGTCTGCCTGAATGCGGTACACAATGTATCGGGGGCAGTCCAGGACCTCCCTGCGCTCGTCAGCGCCGTCAGGGATTATGAACAGCAAAGAAGCGCGCCGCGTATCCATGTGCACCTTGATGCGGTCCAGGCGCTAGGCAAGGTTCCCTTTTCCCTGAAGACCCTCGATATAGACAGCGCCTCCTTCAGTGCCCACAAGTGCTCAGGTCCCAGGGGCATCGGTGCGCTTTACTCACGGAATCCCGCATCCCCCATCAGCTCAGGAGGCGGTCAGGAGTCAGGCATGCGGGGAGGTACGGAAAACCTGCCCGGCATCGCAGGGTTTGCAGCGGCCCTCGACTATATGACAGATCACTGTCATGACCATGCGCGTCATTTTGAAGAGGTCCGCTCGGTGCTTATTGATGCGCTCTCTTGCATACCGGGAATTGTCATGCTCCAAAACCGGGAGTCATCCTTCGCACCTTCCATCCTGCTCATCAGCGTCTCACCCATACCTTCAGAAGTGATGATCCGTCTGCTCAGCGACCGGGGTTTCTCTGTGTCAGCAGGTTCAGCCTGCTCGTCAAAAAGCTCAAAGAAACTCGAACGGGTACTAGAAGCAATGGGGATCAGCAGTGAGGCGGCGGCAGGGGTACTGAGGATATCCTTCGGACACAGTACGTCCATCCAGGATGCAGCATTGCTTGCGGAAGCCCTGCGGGAAGAGGTGCAGAAACTCAAGGGGATGCTCGCATGAACGATGCATACGTTTCAGCCGAAAACCGGGAACTCTATCTCCTGAAGATAGGTGAGATCTGGCTTAAGGGAAGCAACCGCAAGCTCTTTGAACGGGTCCTGGTGCGGAACATCAAGGCCATGCTTGCAGCATACCGCCCCTACGTGAGCATCCAGGGAGACCGCTACTTCCTTTCCCTGGATGCAGGAGGCAGGGATGAAGCTGCTGGCGTGCTGAGCCGTACCTTTGGACTCACCGGCTACTGCATGCCCCTGACGTGCCCCAAGGAAAAAGCAGCAATTATCAGCGCCGCGACTGAACTTGTCAGGCGTGAGCTGAAGCTGCGCAGCATTACCACCTTCAAGGTTGCCTGCCGCAGGTCGGACAAGGGCTTTTCTCTCTCCTCCTACGAGATTGCCTGTGCAGTCGGGGATGCGGTGCGCGAGGAATTCAGCGGCCTCACCGTGAACCTCAGCAGACCGGATTTCACCATTAGTGTGGAAGTGCGCGAGCAGGTATACCTGTACGGAACTACCTACCCTGCCCCGGGGGGACTGCCCGCAGGCACCGGAGGGAAGGGACTGCTCATGCTCTCAGGAGGAATCGACTCTCCCGTTGCGGGATACCTCATGGGCAAGCGTGGACTTGCACTCGATGCTGTCTACTTCCACGCATACCCCTACACATCGGATGAAGCCAAAGATAAGGTAGCATCCCTCGCCTCAATGCTCTCTGCATACATGGTGCGCATGCGGCTCATCGTGGTCCCCTTCACCGATGTGCAGCTGCACATACGCAGGCACGCTTTGGAGAAGGAGAGGACCCTCCACATGCGTTATGCCATGGTGCGCATCACCTCCATGCTCGCAAAGCAGTATCATGCATCCTGTCTGGTTACGGGAGAATCCCTGAGCCAGGTGGCCAGCCAGACGGTGCAGAGCATTGCCTACACCAATGACGCATCGTCCGTACCGGTATTCCGTCCGCTCATCGGGATGGATAAAGAAGAGATTATCAGGACGGCTCACGAGATCGGGACCTATGAGACCTCGATTTTACCGTATGAGGACTGCTGCACCCTCTTCTCCCCGAAGCACCCGATAACCAAGCCTAAGAAGGAGAGGCTCATCAGCGCGTTCAATGCAATGGATATGGAAAAGCTGCTGGTGCAGGCGGCGGAAGCTGCCGAGCAGCAGCGGTTACAATCCTAGGTTGCCGCCGGCTCTGTGGTCTTCTTTTTCGTGCCTTCCGACGGCTTTGCGTCATCAGAGCTCTTGTTTTTCCTGTTGTCGGTCACGTAGAAGCCGCTTCCCTTGAAAATAATTCCGGCTCCCCCGCCCAGCATCCTGCGTACAGTGCTGCCGCACTGCGGACAAGTCTCCAGATGCGGTTCACTCATGGACTGAAAGTGTTCAAATATGTGCTCACAGGAAACACACTTGTAGTCATATGTGGGCATGGTCACATCTCCTTACCAGCTTGTACGTACTCATCAGTTAACACCTGCGGCTATCCTGACCAGGTCTATTATAAGATCCTCATAAACGAGCAATTTGTCAAATACTACTGCATGATCTCGTTTGGCTATGGTCCTTCGCCAGTCATCGACGGTCATCTGCTGCTTGATCATATACTCCTGGTAGAGCAGACGGATAACCCGGTCGAACACACGCGCCTGGACGTCCTCAGGAAGAGTTATCACCCCGTCAATCCAGTAGAGGGGTTTTTCCTCTCCAGGAGTCTCTCCATGCACATGGGTGACCCGGTTCACCATGACCCAGAGCTCGTCGAAGTAGAGCGCGAAGGGCAGGGACACCCGTTCACCCATCAGGTTCATACCGTCGGGGTGTGCCGCGTAGAAGGCAATCTCTGCTGCTTCCAGCTGCTTCGATACCTCAGGAGGTACGTAGATTACGCGTTCACTGGTCATGCGGCTGTATACATCGCCCATGGAGCTGTCAGAAAAGAGGATGATCCCGCTTTTCGGGATCGCCACTTCGAATCCAGTTGCGGGTGATTCATAGAAGACAAAGCCGTCGCGCTGTCGTTCCCATTCAGATGCCGCTCTGAGTCCCAGGCTCATGAACAGTTTGGAAAAATTCCCCTCAATACCGCCGTAGAATGACGGTCCTTCCCCATCCGGGGCAGTACGAGCGGCAACAGATATCCGTTCTGCCCGGGAGATGATGTAATCCGCATTACCGAGCTGCCCGGCATCCAGCATATAGGCTATGAGGCCCTTGTCTTCATCAACGCGCATGGTGACCATCAGTTCAGTGTCACTGCCGAGGGTCTCAAAAAAGAGGGGATCACGGTAGGGTGTCCGATGCGCGCACCCTGCAACCAGGATGACGAGGGCTACCGTAACTGCGAAATGTCTATGCGGCATACAGTATCTCCGCATGGTGCCTCCACGGACGTATCGTTCAAGCCGAATGCAATCCCGTCAGCCAAGGTCTCCCGCATGATGTGGTCCCTAAACGAATCCACCGCATTCCTGACTGCGGCATCCCCATCAAGGACCAGGCTGATGCGGTCCACCACATCGTAGTCACGATCCTTACGCAGCTTCTGGATGCTGCGCACGATATCCCGGGCGAGCCCTTCACGGTACAGCTCGTCGGTTATCTCGCTGTCAAGTCCTACGGTGAGCTGCCCTTCATTGAGCACCTTCATATGCTCCTGTTCGTTACGCTGCACAACCACAGATTCGTTTGTAAGCTCTATTGAGCCTCCGGAGTATTCAATCAGGAGGGTTGATCCTTCCAGGATCGACTGGATCTCCTGAGAGGATAGAGACTCGATGATAGATGCGACCTCCTTCATGTGCCTGCCAAGCTGCTTACCTAGAACCTTATAGTTAGCCTTCGCACTGAATACAACGAGGTCCTCCTCATTTTCCCGAAGGATCACCTCCTTGACATTGAGCTCCTCCTTGATGATCGACTCCATCTCCCTGAGGATACACATTTCGTCGCGGTCCCGGGTCACCAGGTAGATAGCCTTCAGCGGCTGCCTAGTCTTAAGACTGTGGGAGTTGCGAAGCGCCCTGCCCATACTGACCGCTTTGCGGGTCAATGCCATCTTCTGCTCAAGGGCATTGTCCCTCCGAGAACGGTCGTACTCTGGATAGCTGCACAGGTGCACTGACTCCTCCATGCCCTCCTGGCGAAGGTTTCCGTACATCTCCTCAGTAATGAACGGCACGAAGGGAGCAGCGCAGGTGATGAGCCGCATGAGCACCCGGTAGAGCGTATCATAAGCGTACTGCTTGTCACTGTCGTTCTCGCTTCGCCAGAACCTTCTGCGGGACCGACGGATGTACCAGTTATTCAGGGAGTCTATGAACCTGACCACCGGCTGCAGAGCCCTCTGCAGATCATACGCGTCAAGCTGTGCAGTCGTTTCCTCGATCATGCGCTCAGATTCGGAGATGATCCAGCGGTCCAGGGGGTTGTCTGGGTGTATGGTCTCCTGGCGGCCCATGTCAGGGGTGTATGCATCAATGTTCGCATAGGTGACGAAGAAGCTGTAGGCGTTCCACATGGGGATGATGAAGTTCTTCAGCACCTCCTTGACTCCCTCGTCACTGAACTTGAGATCCTCGGCTTTTACCACCGCGGAATCCATGAGGAAGAAGCGCATCGCATCGGCGCCGTAGTTGTTGATCACCTCCATGGGGTCGGTGTAGTTGCGGTCAGATTTGGACATCTTCTTCCCGTCGGAGGCCAGCACCAGACCGTTGACCACCACGTGGGTAAAGGCGGGTTTCTCAAAGAGTGCTGCAGAAAGAATCGTCAGGGTGTAAAACCAGCCCCTCGTCTGGTCCAGCCCTTCGCAGATGAAGTCGGCGGGAAAGTTTGCCTCGAACTGCTCCTTGTGCTCAAAGGGATAGTGGCTCTGCGCATAGGGCATAGAACCCGATTCAAACCAGCAGTCGAGCACTTCAGGGACCCGGCGCATAGTCCCCTTTCCGTCTGGACTCTCCCAGGTCAGATCATCAATGAAATGTTTATGAATATCGGGCACCCGAGTTCCGCTCTTCGCCTCAAGTTCTTCCCGGGAACCGATTACCTCAATGTAGTCAGATCCGTCGCACTTCCACACCGGGATGGGATTTCCCCAGAACCGGTTCCTGCTGATGGACCACTCACGAGCCTGCTCAAGCCACTTGCCGAAGCGGCCCTCCTTCAGATGGTCCGGAACCCAGTTAATACGGCTGTTTACGTCAAGGAGGATCTGCCTGATCTTCGGAACGTCAACGAACCAGCTCGAAAGAGCCCGGTATATCAGGGGCTTTTTCGTTCGGTAGCAGAAGGGGTAGCTGTGCACGAACCGCTCCTGCTTCACAAGCTTCCCCTGCTCCTTGAGCTGCCGGATGATCGAATCGTCTGCGTCCTTAACGAAGAGCCCCTCCCAGTCAGGCACCTCGCTGGTGAACCTGCATTCATCATCCACCGGACAGACTACCGGAATTCCCGTATCCTTGAGCACCCGATAGTCGTCCTCACCGAAACCGGGGGCTGTGTGGACGATGCCCGATCCGTCTTCTGTGGTGACATAGTCTCCCAGGAAGGTTCGGAATGCTCCCTGCTTCTGGAGATAGGCGAAAAAGGGAAACAGCGGCTCGTAGGATATCCCCGCAAGCTCCTTTCCCCTGCAGCGCCGGATAATTTCATAGTCTTCTTCTGACCGGTAATATGAGGAAAGCCTCTCTTCAGCGAGGATATACGATACGTCACCGTCTCTGACCTCTACATAGGTGATATCCGGTCCGAGCACCAGCGCGAGATTGGACGGCAGGGTCCATGGAGTGGTAGTCCATGCCAGGAAGTATCTGTTTTCTCCATCCTGAAGCTTAAAGCGGACGGTAATCGACGGGTCTGACACATCCTGGTACCCCCCAAGGTTCACCTCAAAGTTCGACAGGGGGGTGGCCAGCGCAGGGCTGTAGGGCATAATGCTGTATCCCTCATATATGAGTCCCCTCTCGTAGAGCTGTTTGAACACCCACCAGATCGATTCCATGTAGTCCGGGTCCATGGTCTTGTAGTCATGTGCAAAATCAACCCAACGCCCCATGCGCTTGACGATCCGTTCCCATTCGGTGGTATACCTGAGCACAATGGATCGGCACGCTTCATTGAACTTTCCTACGCCGTACTCCTTGATCTGCTTGGTGCCCGAGATGCCTAAGGTCTTCATCATCTCATACTCAACCGGCAGGCCGTGGCAGTCCCAGCCGAATCGCCGTTCAACCCGGTTTCCCTTCATGGTCCGGTACCTGGGTATGATGTCCTTGATAGTGCCCGGCACAAAGTGGCCGAAGTGGGGAAGCCCGGTAGCAAAGGGGGGACCGTCGTAGAAGACGTACTCCTTTCGATCGCTTCGGGTATCGACGGATTTTCTGAAGATATCGCCGCGCTCCCAAAACTCCAGGATTTTCTCCTCCATGGCGGGAAAGTCAACTTTTGCGTCTACGGGTCTGAACAAAGCATCCTCCTGGGAACTGATTCTATGCACAGCAGTTACTATAGATGTTCTCACACATATTTTCAATCAGTATTGACAACATTCTGCTTCTTTGTGTAGGGTTACCTGTGCGCAGGTTCCCGATACCCTCAGAAGTCAAGCAGTTATCTCGTGTGTTCCGTTCCCGGGGACATGAGCTCTACGTGGTAGGCGGGGCCGTACGGGACTATCTGCTGGGCCGCAAGCCGGAAGGTGACTGCGACCTTGCGACCAGCGCGCGACCGGATGAGGTGATGGCCATGTTCCCCGGAGTGATACCCACCGGCATAGATCACGGGACAGTCACCCTGGTATACCATAAGCAGCACTACGAAATCACCACCTTCCGCACCGAGCAGGACTACTCCGATCACCGCAGGCCTGATTCGGTCGCATTCATAGGTTCAATCGATGAAGACCTCTCGCGGCGCGACTTCACCATCAACGCCATGGCTGCTGATACCGAGACCGGATGCATTACCGACCGCTTTGCGGGCATGAAAGACCTGAAGCGCCGCATAATCCGGGCTATCGGGAATCCGGCTGACCGGTTCCGCGAGGACGCGCTGCGCATGCTCAGGGCTTGCAGATTCGCATCCCAGCTCTCCTTCACCATCGAGGAAGAGACCCTCAATGCTGCCAGGGAACATGCCGGCCTGATCAATCATGTATCGGGTGAGCGGATCAGGGAGGAGCTTATACGCATGCTTGCGTCAGCTGTTCCCTCCGTCGGGCTTGAGTACATGAGGAAAACACAGCTCATGGAGCATGTGCTGCCTGAACTGCTGGAGGGAGTCGATATCGGCCAGAAGGGCATGCATATCGGCGACGTCTACACTCACTCGCTTGCATCCTGTGACGGGGCCCCGGCGGAGAACCGCACAGTACGGTTCGCCGCGCTCTTCCACGACATCGGCAAGCCGAGGAGCCTCGGCGAGGATGAGCTGGGCATACCCACGTTCTACCGGCATGAGGGCATATCGGCTGAGATGGCTGAGTCAATCATGCGGCGCCTCAAGTTCCCGAACCGGGAGCGCGAACGCATCCTCCATCTCATCAGGCAGCACATGTTCCACTATACCCCTGACTGGTCGGATGCCGCCGTACGCAGGTTCATAGCCAAGGTGGGAACGGATGCCCTGGAAGATCTGTTCTCCCTGAGACGGGCGGATCACTACGGGACCACCGGTTCGTATCCCCTGAAGCACGATGACTCCTTTGAGCGCCATATACGCAGGGTGCTGGAAGCTGATAACGTCCTTACGGTAAGCGATCTCGCCGTATCAGGGAGGGATGTCATGGAGGAGCTGGACCTCAAGCCGGGCAAGCATATCGGCACCATCCTCAATGCCCTGCTTGAGACCGTCCTCGACGACCCCGGCATGAACACCCGGGCCCAGCTGCTCACGGTAGCCAGAGAATTTTACGCATCGTATCTGGACCGGTAAAATCTGTACGTATTCTGCCTGGAAACTGCACATAGAGAATCTAACACCATGGACCGGTCAACTGTTCACACAAAGGGTATGTGAGTATAATATCTGTACGGAATTAATGCTGAACCTAGACAATCATCAGGATAGCCGCTCTCAGTTTGGCGCTTCAGATTCAATGCCTTGACATGAGCCCCTGGGCGCACATCATCCCGGAAGACTGGCACCATATGAGTGGATTACGCTGAACGCTCATGCAGGATTCATCACTGGGGAAGAACCGATACTTAATCAGTACCCTCTTCACTTGAAATAGCGTGGTATGCCATGCCGGCTGCTTCCTGTTCAGCTTCCTTCTTGTTTTTGCCTGCACCGGGGCCGAATACTTCACCGTTCACGGAGACATTCACCCAGAACATCCGGTTGTGGTCCGGACCGCTCTTCTTGACTACGGAGTACTTGGGATAGGCCTTATAGGCCTTCTGCACGTACTCCTGCAGGAGGGTCTTGTAGTCCTTTCGGTGCCGGTTCTCCAGCACCTTGGTGATTTCCGGAATCAGGGATGCACAGATGAAGCTCTTCACTGCCTTGTACCCTGAATCAAGGTAGTAGGCCCCGAATATTGCTTCCATGCAGTCAGCGAGGATGGCCTTTTTTGTCCGTCCCCCGGAATACTCTTCACCTTTGCCTATGAGAATAAAGTTGTCCACTTTTATCCGCTTGGCAATGTCGGCAAGACTATCTTCGCTGACTACAAATGACTTGATCCGTGCAAAATCTCCTTCAACCATGTCCTCGTACGCTTCGTAGAGGTATTCGCTCACCACAAGACCCAGTACGCTGTCCCCAAGAAACTCAAGTTTCTCGTTGTTACCAATTGTTTCGGCATACTCGTTCGCAAACGAACGATGAGAAAAAGCGAGGTTCAGGAGCTCAAGCTTCCTGAACCTGATGTTTGCCAGTTTCTGGAACAGCACAAGTTCCTTTTTCCGCTCCGCTGTAATCTTCGGTGCCCGGCAGGTATGATCACCGATACGTGACTTCATGTCCTGCCTGCGCTCATACTGCTACTTGTCAACCTGTGTGTTCAGGTACTCCACAGCGTCGCGTACTGTTTCGAACTCATTTGCTTTTTCATCGGGAATGGTGATGCCAAGTTCCTCTTCGATAGCATAGACTAGCTCATAGGTATCGAGGCTGTCCGCTCCCAGGTCCTTCCTGAAGGAAGAGTCAAGGGTGATGGTATCTTCCTCAATTTCAAGTTTTTCAGCTATCAGGCTTTTCATTTTGATAAACAGTTCGTCCATAGATCTCTCCTTACACTATCGTATTGCCTAGAGTTCAAGCACCTGCCTGTCCTTGTACATGCCGCACTTGGGACAGACACGATGCGGTAACACTTTGTTCCCACAGCTTTTGCACTCAGTCAGCTGAGGTGCATCAAGCTTCATGTTCACTGCCTTGCGAGTTCTTGTCCTCGCCTTCGATGTCTTGTACTTAGGTACTGCCATACGGTATCAACCCCTTATTCTTAGTATAACGGCGACCTGCATGGTCACCTGAAAATATACTGAAACAATATTTTTGTCAACACATTTCATAAATGTGTCAATTTCCTAGCTTGCTTAAAAGAGCCTGCGCCACCTGGCGCGGGACCATTTTTGAGATATCAGCTCCATGCATCGCCATCTCCTTGATAGCAGAAGACCGAAGTACAAAGTACTTCGGGTCGGTGGGCATGAAGAGCACCTCAATCTCAGGGTTCAACTGCTTGTTGGTCATGGCAAGCTCGAACTCATACCCGAAGTCAACCAGTGCCCGGACCCCCCGGATGATGACATTCACTTGATGCTTGGAAGCAAAATCCACCACCAGCCCCTGCCATGTCATCACCAGCACATTGTCCAGGGAAGAGAAAAGCTCACGCAGCATCTCAAGCCGCTCCACATCGGTGAATAGCGTATGTTTCATACGGTTCACCGCAATCACCACGTAGAGCGTATCAAACAGCGTGGAGGCCCGCTCGACCATATTCACATGCCCGAGGGTGGGGGGGTCAAATGTGCCCGGGAGCACCGCCTTGATCATGGGGTATCCTCCCGCTGCTGGATAACCGCAGGAGCTTCGGTCCCGTCAATGACAGCCTTGAACTGCTTCTTCTGGTCGCTGTTCTCATGGACGATCCGCTTGATGATGTCGAAGAC
>SKXS01000242.1 GCA_007128345.1 Spirochaetia bacterium | reverse complement strand
TACCAAACCACTCACTTGTGTAAAGAGAGTGGAAGATGCAAAAGGTGAAATATTTTTTGCGGCAGTAATCATGCAGTTTCTCACCTCAGATGACAATGCATAATTGAACAGATTGCCCTTATACCCAGTGATGCAAATGAATTCTACGGATAAGGAGTACCAGCTTTAGCATGAACGTATACCCTATCATTTGAACGACAATAAAACGGCAAAATCAATCCATGGGAGTTCCCACCGTAAAGAGCGTAGAAGCAGTGTGAACAGTTAGTAGACACAAGGTTCAGGATATACGTAATGTGCTTTACGGAGGGATGATTCATCCAGCAGGGCAAGCATCCCGGCATAGTAAGATCCAGTTAAACCGTTTCTTTGTCCGATATCCTCTTCCTAACCACAGCATGCTCTTCAATAGATTGTAGAGCGACACACACAGCTCCTTCATCATGCTCAGCTTCCATGCGGCATTGCGGTCTGCCGTTTGATCGGCATCTTCACCCATAACGGTATTCAGCAGCTGATGAAGTCGGGTTACCACCGACATTGGTGAGTAGGTGACTGCTGCTATACATGACAGCATTCGCGGAAGATTGCTATACTGTGAATTCATTGTGGAAAATAATGAAAGCAAAATACTATATTTGGTCAGCCAAAATGGCTGGACACCATTAAACGTCAGCTGACCTGCTATCAACGCAGCCATAGCCGTTTTTCAAGTTCATGTGCATTTACTATCTGAATCATCTTTTGTGCTATTCGTATCGGCGGATTAGCTGTCTCTATTTTTTTCCGCTTCTTGTAATCCCTGTCAATTTTCTCTTTCCAACTTGCAGATATTGAACCGCATTCTCTCATCTCACTTACTGTAGCTGATACAGTCGCATAGTTCAGCCGGGTCCCTGCCCTATCGGCATGGTACCGTGCAGCCCTGTCCGCATTGATGCCGAAAGACTGAGCAGCCGCTGCTGCATCGATGTTGGCACCGAGAAACAGAAATTCCCATCCATACCGTTCCTGTTCATAGGTTATCATGGACTTCACCTGCTTGTAGGTATATTCCCGGCTTGCATTCTCCAGACCATCGGTGACAATCACAAACATGACTTTTCCAGCTTTTTGGCTATCTTCAGCTTGCTTCTGCACGTTGACCATCCTGTTTACAGTCATTCCTACCGCATCAAGCAGGGCTGTGGTTCCTCTGACGAAATATTCGTTTTCCGTAATCTCCTCTACATTCCGGATATCAATCCTGTCATGGAGCAGCTCGTAAGTATGGTCAAACAAAACAGTAGTGACGCAAGCCTCACCGGGTTTCTCTTTCTGCTCCTTCAGCATCGCATTGTAGCCGCCGATTGTGTCGCTCTCGAGGCCCGACATGGACCCGCTCCTGTCAAGAATGAATATCAGCTCTATTCTCTGTGTTCTCATACCGCATCCCTCCTATCAGGTGATACGCATATGATATCGGGAATAGTCAGGCCTGGGGTCGCTCTTCAAGCGACATTTACACCCCGAGCAGGGGCTGGTCAAAGGCAAATAAGGCTTCGTTTATCTCATGGATATGGTAATTGCCTGAAGTGATGAAATACTCAATGATGAGGTCGAAGGTATGGCTTCGGGAGAGAGCGAATCCTGCCCGCTCCAGCAGGCCGCACGTTTCATCCAGGGTCAGTTCAAGCGCAACAGCAAGCGCAGCCGCTGTGGTCCTGCTCGGCTGGTAATGTGTATTGCTGCGGATCTTTGAGAAAAGCTTGCGGTCAATATTTGCCCGCTTGTAGGTCTGGACTTCGGTCAATCCCTTTTCCGCTATGATCCTGAAGAGCATCTGGGAGAATGTCTCTTCCTTCCTGTTCACGAATTCCTCAAGCTTCCGCTTGCGAGGAAGTACATGCGGCTTGAATGAGATCGCAGCTTCATGCAGACTTACCTCCTGCTGCCTGCGCAGCTCATGCGGGGAGACCTCGTTAATGCTGTGCTCATCAATGTACGATCTTATATCTGCGTCAAGCTGCTTGCTGAGCATGAACGACTCTGTATCGTAGACCACCAGGTAGACAGTCACCTCGTGCTCAAATAGAAATTCTGAGATCGCAGATACCGCAGTATGCATCGCCTTGTCCTTGGGAAATCCGTAGATCCCCGAAGATATCAGCGGGAAAGCAATGGATGCACAGCGGTGCTGGACAGCCAGCTTCAGCGAATTGACATAACAGCTGTGCAATAGCTCCTTCTCACCCGCATCACCTCCTTGCCACACCGGACCCACACTATGGATGATATACCTGCTAGGCAGCAGGAAGGCATCGGTGATGACAGCGTGTCCTGTCTCACATCCCCCTATCTGGTTGCAGGCATCCTGGAGCTCATCAGGTCCTGCGGCAGAAAATATGGCGCCGCAGACACCCCCGCCTTTCTGCAGTAATGGATTTGCCGCATTAACTATTGCATCAACATTCATGGCGGTGATGTCATTGCGTATTATGGTCATCGGCATATACGAGACTCCTTGGTACTGTATTCAAGTAGTATATCACATCAATACAAAGAGAGTATGGGAGCAACTCCACATTTCATCATGCGCACAGGTACATCAATATGTGCGCAGATCATACAAAAACAGTCTCATGATACTTTTTTCATACACATTGTAACTATTTTTATTGCCATTGCTTTAGTGAGTATACTAGGAGGAAAGTATGTCCAAGATACATCAAAAAAAAGTGCATGTAATTGTAATTGTGTTTACACTCCTTTTCTCAGGAGCTGCTCTCTATTCCTCTGACGCTCAGTACGTCAAGTTAGAACTGGTGCCCTCACAGGAAGGCATTACAGAGTTCCGCTATCAGCTCGGAGGCGAAGATGAAGCACTCTGGCAGCGAGTTGACGCAGCCGATCCAGTTATTACCATTGATACAGTAGATCGATCACAACCGTTTGAACTCTTTGTACAGCAGTCCCCAGACGGCAAGCTGTGGAGCGGCAGCGTTGTCAGTCGGTACGATCCAGCAGACCAGGAGATAAAATTCGCGGGGTTCACTCCGGGAAAACCCTACACATCCCAGCCGCTGGATGAGAC
Source organism: Spirochaetia bacterium (assembly GCA_007128345.1). Taxonomy (GTDB): domain Bacteria; phylum Spirochaetota; class Spirochaetia; order PWKH01; family PWKH01; genus SKXS01. The sequence goes on along the minus strand of SKXS01000242.1, from coordinate 1,320 downwards.
ACGATTCGGCATTGAATTGTTCGGAGGACTTGGGATTAAGACGACCCCCTTTCCTGTTGAATCCACCGTAAAACCTGCAGTGACCTTAGATTTTGTATTTGACAACCTGGTTCAGACAAGCAATATGACTTCAATAGGACTGCGGTTGGGTACGGCATTTGACATTAATACCACCACAGCCAATGCCAACAGCATCTACTTCCATGATTTACACCTTATCCCGAAATTGAATATTCGGCTTGGAAGCTTTGCTGCAGCAGATATCGGCCTCGGCGCTTCAGCGGTCTTTATGAACTACATGAGCAAAGGATCCGATGACTTCCTGCGCGACGGAAACAACGACGTGGTCTACTATATGCTAGGACCGACGTTCCAGTTCAACCTTCGCCTCAACATCGATAGAACCATATCCCTTGGTCTGCAGTATGAAGGGAGGCTCTCCTTTGTTGACTACTTCGACTCATACGAGCTGACCAGCTTTGTACGTGCTGGAATGGGATTTCGACTCTAGCATAGCTTGGTCACGGGGTATGCAGCAGTACAGATATTTTCCATATCCCAACTGTACTGCTGCACCGCTCTCTTTTTACTGGTAAAGAATCCTTGACTTCAGCGGATTAGCTTCCTATGATGATGGTATCAGCCGGCTGGATTATACTCAGTCGGCAGCGAGGAGGATTCGATCATGGAACTCTACCTCATGTTCGGCACATACTCCAAGGAAGCAGTCAATTCTATTAGTGCCTCACGTACGGAAGAAGCGGTTAAGCTGGTAAAGCAGTTTAACGGAACGATGAAAGGCATGTATGCAATGCTGGGAGCTCAGGACCTTCTGTTCATTGTAGAACTCCCGGGAAACGAGCAAGCCATGCGGCTGTCGGTGAAGCTGTCCAAGCTCACCGGCATCTCATTCTCCACATGCCCCGCGGTTACCGTTGAAGCGTTCGACGCAATGGACTTCTAGCACGGCAGATTTCTGTAGTCGCAAGAGATGTTCCCTCCCTTGATCCGGCACAATTGAAAAACGTCCGCACGTATCTATTCTCTAGATATCTCCACGGATGGACGCCCCTATCCTCTGTTCCCCCATGGGACCAGACGAACAGTAAAAAAGCACATACTAATATTGTCCGGTACCTATATATCGTGCTAGTCTTAATAGAAATAACAGATGGGTTACTGGCATGCTGATACTGAGGACCTGCGCCCAATATTAGGAGGTTAGCTGTGGTAATACGTTGTAGGAGTTTGAAGAAATGTATGTATCCGGCAGTTGTCCTTGTGACTGTTCTGATTCTGTCAAACTGCAACTTCTTCGGT
>SKXS01000110.1 GCA_007128345.1 Spirochaetia bacterium | reverse complement strand
TGTATTTGTGTGTACAGTGAAACATGGAAACTGATCCATTATTCCAAGTGCACCTGACTAAGTAGATTTCGGAATTGAGGGAGGACTAAGACATGAAGATGAAACGGGAAATCGAAATCATGTCGTACCTCAAGACCCATGGGGTGGTCCACATTCAGGAACTGAGCAGGTTTCTTAAAGTATCCAAAAATACAGTCCGCAGAGATTTGAAGAGCCTTGAAGACCAGGGGCTTCTCGAGATGAAACGTGGAGGGGCAGCGCTCCCTAATGAAATGAACCTCGGCATATCTCTTAGTGAACGTGAAATTCAAAATATCGATGAAAAGAGGCGCATTGGTGAATGTGCGAACCGGTTGATTCCCGATAAAGCATCAGTCATATTGGATGCGGGTACGACTACCGAACAGATTGCTCTTGCAATAAAAAACAGGAAGGGATTGACAGTTATCACCAATGCGCTCAACATCCTCATCCACTTGGCCGATGAGAAAGAAATTACTTCTGTATCAATAGGCGGAGTGATCAATCCTGTCACGCGCTGTTTTACCGGTTTCCACGCCGAGCAGTTTCTTTCACAGTTCCATGTGGCTGTAGCGTTTGTCTCTGCCGGCGGAGTAACTGAACAGGGTGTGACCAATACCAATGCGCTTGAGGTCCCGATAAAGAGAAAGATGCTGGAGATCGCCGACAAGGTAATTCTCGTGGTCACTCACGATAAGTTCGGGAAAAAGTCTTTGTCGCAGTTTGCCTCGCTTGATCAGATTGATGTGATTGTCACAGATGCACAGGCTGATCCGAAGATGGTGCAGCGCTTTGAATCCATGGGCATAGAAGTCATGCTCTGCTAGCTGATTATAAAAAATTTCACGCGATAGTATACCGCAAGCTGCGTCTGTTTTGTGTGTGGGCTTTCTTTTCTGGATAAACATTATTAAATTAGTAATATAAAATTCACGTACTGAGGAGGTATATATGTCATATAATACACCAGACTTACCGTATGCGTATGATGCGCTTGAGCCGTATATCGACGCAAGGACTATGGAGATTCACCATGACAAGCATCATGTTACGTACACCACAAAGCTGAATGAAGCACTTGCCGGGACCAGCTACGCCGATCAGTCTGTTGAAGAGCTGCTGGGGAACCTGGATGCGCTCCCCGATACGCTGCGCACACCTGTGCGCAATCACGGCGGAGGCCATGTGAATCACAATCTCTTCTGGGAAATCATGGCTCCTCAAGGAGGTGGGGCTCCTTCGGGTGCACTTGAAAAAGCAATTGTCCAGACATTTGGAAGTTTCCAATCGTTTACTGAGAAGTTCTCAGCAACTGCAGCAGGACAGTTTGGAAGCGGTTGGGCATGGCTGGCTGCAGATGCACAAGGAGGATTATCAGTGTTCAGTACGGCAAATCAGGACAGCCCGCTGAGCATTGGGCTTACTCCGATTCTCGGACTTGATGTATGGGAGCATGCATACTACCTGCTGTACCAGAACAGGCGGCCTGAATACATCAAGCAGTTCTTCCATGTTATCAATTGGGAGAAAGTAGGTGAACTCTACCAGGCGGTGCGCTGAGCTGCATCTCCGCACTGCAAACAAGCCCGGCCGAAAGGCCGGGTTACTTCGTAAATGCGTGAACGAAGGCTGCAGAGGGACGGAGGAGAAGAGAGGGCAGGCAAAACATTCTGGCTGCAGCAGGAAATGGTCTTTTACCTACTGTACTGATAGGTAGGTGTAGCCTAGAAGGAGGACAAAAAACAGCGAGATGAATACAGTTACCTGATTGAAGCTGAACTTAAAGGTCCTGATGCCGGCCAGATAATCTCCTATACGCAGTATGAGTGTCCGGTAGACAACCAGCCCTACGGCAAAAGTCAGCAGGAAGGTAAGGATCTTCTGCATGCTGAGCGCACCATGGGCTGCATACTGAGGCCCGTAGATGAGGGAAACCGCCTGGGATCCGAATACACCTCCTGCGAGGATCGCGAATCCGAACAGCAGGGATATTCCTGCTACGAAGGGATCCATGAGGGGTTTGGGTGTTTTCCCGGATGGTTTTCCGAAGAGGATCGTTGAGTATTTGATGAATGACAGGATGGTGCCGAAGTTGATCAGGTACAACCCTATCTCAGCCAAATTCCCCTGCACCCCTCGGGAAATGAAATACTTTGAAATACTTCCGTTGAAGAACGGAGCTCCGGTGATACCCAGGACACCAGCCAGGGTGGCAATGCCGATAATCGGCATATGACGCAGCACTCCCCTGATTTCATTCACCGACCTGGTGCCGTATGCGTCTATGATGATACCTGCGGAAAGGAAGAGCAGTCCTTTGAACAGCGCGTGGTTGATAATGTGGTACATGCCTCCCCAGAATGCAACATCGGTACCAAGGTGAAGTCCCGCGACTATCAGTCCGACCTGGCTTACGGTGTGGTAGGCGAGAATCAGCTTAATGTCCTTCTGGACAATAGCAAGGAGGAATCCGACTATTGATGTGAGAAAGCCCAGCATCAGAAAGAACATCCCGGCATCGATTGCAGGAGAAAACACTATGCTGAGGCGGACCAGCAGGTATACCCCGACCTTTACCTGGATACCTGAGAGCACCGCGGAAACAATAGCCGGCGCACTAGGTGCTCCATGTGCGCGGGGCAGCCAGCCGAACAGGGGAAACATGGCAGATTTGAGGGCAACCGCAGTCATGATCATGGCGTAGGGAACAATAACGGTCCGGGGGTCTGAAAGTTCAGCAAGACGGACCTGCATAACGGCGAGGTCAAGGACCCCGGTGATACGGTAGATGTATGCAATACCCAGCATCATGAAGGCCATCGCAATGAAGTTCATCATGATATAGAGCATAGCGTCATACACTGCCTGTTGTTCCTTCTTGTACATAATCAGGATGGCTACGGTGAGCATGGCAAGTTCCATGATCACGTAGATATTAAACAAGTCGCCGCTTAAAAATACCCCGAAGAGCGCTCCCTCTAGCATGAGGAATATAAAGATGAAGGTTTTATCAAGATATCCGGCACGGGTGCTGAAGATATAGGCACTGGTGAAGAAGAGCGCGGTGAGCATCACCATGGGGGCGGAAAATCCGTCCGCTACAAGCTTGATGGCCACGACTTCCGGCCATCCGGCTACAAACTGGACAACATCGGAGCCCCAGCGGACTGCGGTGAAGAGCTGTACGGAAAAAAACGTAACGGTTACCGTGCCCAGAAGCATGGCAGCCTGGTAGATGCGTTGGGGGAGAAAATAGGTGACCGCACCGACGATCACCGGGAGAAAGACAATGATATGCAGGGGAACCAGGGGTGCTGCCATCAATCCTCCAGGCGCCTGATCAGGATATTCCAGTCGGCAGTCCCGTACCGGTAGACTACCCGCATGTACATGGCAAGGCACATGGCAACTACCGATACGCCGATGACTATTGCCGTGATCATGAGCGCCTGGGGTACCGGATCAGCCATGTGCTGAGGATCTGTCCCTGATATCGGAGAACGCGCTCCAGCCTCAAAGTTGCTCATCATGAAAAACGTGATAGCTGCCACATCCATGATCCCGATTGACATGATCGTCTTGATAATGCTCCTCTGTGTCATCGCTCCGTAGAGGCCGATAAAGAAGAGTGCGACCGCAAGGTCTGACATAGTCAGCTGTGAGAGAAATTCCATTACAAACGCCATGTCTTTCCCACTCCTTCAAAGAATGCGAAACGAAGTACCGCCACCCCAAGCTCAAGTCCAACCTGCAGGCCGATAAGCACATTCATAATGAGCAGGTAGAGACTCCGGTATTCCGGGTTGCGGTGAATGAACCCGGTAAAGAGCAGGAGCATCGGAGTGATCAATATCAAAGCCAAAAACACACGCTGAAATACGTGCATGCGTTCACTGTTCATGTCATGTACAGGAAATATAATGTACCGGGCTATAAACAAGGCAGCCAGGATGCTTCCCCCCTGGAATCCCCCGCCAGGAGTATGGTGCCCGTTTACAATGATGAAGAATCCGAGCATTAGCATAAACGGGTAGAGAAACCCTACCACAACCTCGAGGATCAGTGACTGATCAGGAAGATCCGCACTATTCATCCCTTCTTTCTCCAACGGTGGTCGGGTGTCAGTTCGTCCGGTGACGGCAGGAACTGCTTCATGCCGATGATCGCGGTCAGCAGGATGAGGACTTCAAACATCGTATCGTACATCCGGTAGTTGAGCAGGATTGCAGTAACCGCATTGGTAGTATGGCAATCGGATTCATAATTATTTGTAACGTATTGAAAAAGGGTTGGCTCATGTGCTTCGGCATGCAAGTGGGATACATGGATTACCAGGATGAACATCGCCAGCACCAGAAGACCTGAGAGCAGGGTTCTCATACGGTCCCTCCATTCAGCTTGTTGATATCATGCCTGACGATGCTGATGCCGGCTTCAGTTCCGTGAATCTGGAACATCATCTCCAGTTCTTCAAGTACGTAGCTGTCTGATGATCCGTGGGCAGATATCCCATCCTTCTCTTCCTTTATCACCAGATCAAAGGAATGGTAGTTCAGGGCTTCATCCAGAGATTTCTCACTGAACACGATTTGAGGTTCATATTCTCTTCTTTGGAAGAAGTTTTTAATTTCCCGCATTGATCGTGTCCGCTCCATGTAGCCCAGATAGGCATCGGTCAATCGGTACCGATGCCCTTCAGCGAGGACCGCAATAGTGTAGACTTTGTTACGCTTGAGTGAGGCAAGGTAGAGGAGGGTAACCAGACCGCTTCCGATGGCAGCCTCGGCGATTGCAAGTTCAGGCGCAGCGTACAGGAGGTAGAGAAAAGCACTCAATAGAGACAGAACCGCAAGATATATGACCGCAAGCCTGAGCAGCTGGCTGTGGATTGCTAGGAGCGCAAAGCACATCATCAGCAGGATAATGATTATCTCAACCATGGGTATCCTCACGAACAGCGGTTTCTTCGGGAGTTACCGTCACGGTACGGCTGCGGTATCCGCTTATCCATGCAGAGCGGACAATTGCATGGGCGCTTGCTGAAACGGTGAGCAGCTCGAATATAAGCAGGATCAGCAGCTTGAGTATCACCAGGGAGAATCCAGAAATCAGCATAGCTCCCACAGTTATGGTGACGAATCCCATGGCTTCAACCTTCGCGGTTACCACACTTCTGGCATAGAAATTATCCAGCTTCAGCACTGCGTAGACTCCAAAACCGGTGATAAGCAGGCCGATGAGGACCAGCGATTGTCCTATGAAGACAGATACCGCTGCTATTGCTTCCACAATGCCTCCTTATACCAGTCCGCGTCGCTCAATATAGCGGGCCAGCAGCACGGTTACCAAAAACCCGAGAATTGATAAAAGCATTGCCAGATCCAGAAGGTAGGTTTCGGGGATAGATACTGCAACAAGCACGACGGCAAGGGTGACCTTGCTTGCGCCGAGACCAATACTGAGCAGACGGTCCCAGACTGTAGGACCGATAATCGCTCGAATCAGGCTCCCGAAGGTTGATAGAACCAGCAGGGTGAGGGCAACATGAAGATAGGTCATACATCATCCTCCGGTTTGCCATGGATGTTTCTGTCACGGATCAGCACCCGTTCAAAGTTCCCTTTGATTGATTCTGCCGCTTCTGCCGGGTCGGTGGTTGCACAGTCGATCCAGACCACCTTGAACTTACCAGGAGAGTAGTCGATCGTTACCGTACCTGGTGTCAGCGTTATGGCGCTTGCCACCATGACCCCTGTGAGGGGATCCTGGATATCTGTGGGCAGATCAACCACCCCTACATTAATCCGGTCGGTCAGAGTGATGTAGATAGCGTGTATACCGGAACGGAATATTTCTATGATGAGAACGACTACATAACGTACCAGGGTAACTGGTGACAATCGGTAACGCTTCTGGTATGTATGGTTGAGGAGCGCACGGTTAGTGACTAATAGGGCAAGGATACTCAGCAGTAAACCAGCGGCCAGGGTACTGAGAGAGAACGATTCACTCCAGATGCACCATACAACAGTCAGGACAGCCAGGATGGGTACTGCAAATACTGCACGTGAAAGCAACTGTTTCATACGTGGACTTAGGATTGCACATGAATGATTCATCTGTCAATAGAATTGAGGCGATACATCCCGGTTGACACGGGACCGGCATCGTTATTATGATCATGAAATGCTGAAGGAAGTGCTTTCTGTTGATCTCGTGACCACCAACCTGCAGGGGAGGGATAAGCGGGAGATTATCTATAATATGCTCAAACTGCTGGACAAGTCCGGCAAGGTTAAGGATTTTGACCTGGCGTTCAAGGATCTGCTGGACCATGAGGCAGGTATGTCAACCGGAATGGACAACGGAATTGCCATTCCTCACGCAAAGAGCGAAGCAGTTGATGAGCTTATCGCGGCTGTTGGAATATCGAAGCGGAAGATCAATTTCGAGTGCCTGGACAGGAAGCCAGCGCAGATATTCGTCATGACTTTGTCTCCTAAAGGAACAGGGGGCCCCCATGTGCAGTTTCTCGCTGATATCGGTCGGCTTCTCAGGGACAAAAAACAGCGCAAAGCGCTGCTTGCTGCAAAAAATGATGCTGAACTGCTGGAGGTCCTGACCTCCTGACACATATTTCATATTTCAGCTTGGTGCTTTGTGCGGGAAGAGATTGGGTGAATCCCTCCCGACATTGATATATCTTCTGGTACTTAATATACAGATCACAGAAAGAAAGCGGGGTACAGTATGAACTATTTCAAATCACTGCCTTTCAGGGAACAAGTGGAGCAGATAGGTTCCGCAAGGCTCATCGACCGCGACGAGTTTAACGGGACAGATAAGCTCAGAGGGAAAAAGATCGTCATTGTAGGGTGCGGGGCCCAGGGCCTCAATCAGGGACTCAACCTCCGAGACAGCGGACTTGATGTCTCGTACGCTCTTCGTGCTTCAGCTATTGAAGAGAAGCGCCAGTCGTACCAGAATGCGTCAGAACATGGATTTGCTGTCGGCGTATACGAGCAGATGCTTCCGGAAGCTGACTTGGTGGCAAATCTGACTCCTGACAAGCAGCACACGGCAGTGGTAACAGAAGTCATGAAGCATATGAAGCAGGGTGCAACGCTGCTGTACTCCCACGGGTTCAATATTGTTGAGGAAGGCATGCAGGTGCGTAAGGACCTTACAGTCATCATGGTGGCTCCAAAGGCCCCGGGAACTGAAGTCAGGGAAGAGTACCGCCGTGGATTCGGAGTTCCGACCCTGATTGCAGTCCATAAGGAGAATGATCCCAACCAGGAGGGGCTTGAAATTGCTAAAGCGTATGCGGCGGGTATAGGAGCTGACCGGGCGGGCGTTCTGGAGTCGTCGTTTATCGCGGAGGTGAAGTCTGACCTCATGGGAGAACAGACAATTCTGTGCGGTATGCTTCAAGCTGGTTCACTGCTCTGTTTTGACCGCATGGTGGCCAGCGGAAGGAATCCGCGCTACGCAGCTGCACTGGTGCAGTACGGATGGGAGACCCTCACAGAGGCGCTCAAGCAGGGCGGCATCACCAATATGATGGACCGTCTGTCCAATCCTGCCAAGATCATGGTCTTTGATCTGGCAGAAGAGTTGAAAAGTATTCTTGCCGATCTCTCAATTCAGCACATGGACGATATCATGTCAGGGAAATTCTCACAAACCATGATGGAAGATTGGGATAATGATGACGAAAAGCTGCTTGCATGGCGGGAAGCCACCGGTGAGACCCCCTTTGAGCAAGTCAAGGCCCAGGATGAGGAAATTCCGGAGCAGGAATTCTTTGATAACGGTGTGCTCATGGCGGCCATGATAAAGGCCGGGGTGGAGCTTGCATTCGAGACTATGATCAAGACGGGCATCAGAGAAGAGTCCGCATACTACGAATCGCTCCACGAACTCCCGCTGATTGCCAACTTGATATCACGGAAGAAGCTTTATGAAATGAACCGCATCGTTTCAGATACCGCCGAGTTCGGCTGCTACCTTTTTGCACATGTTGCCGTCCCGCTGCTGGGCGACTTCATTGAACGTATGGATGATGATGTCATCGGCCTCCCGTTTGCAGAAGGCAGGACCCATGTTGATAACAGAGAGCTCATTTCTGTAAATGAGCAGATAAGGAACCATCCCATCGAGATGGTGGGAAAACGCCTGAGAACCTTTATGCAGGGGATGAAATCACTGCGGTAGAACCCTCCAAGTGATCAGGAACCAGCTCAAGGATGCGGTGAATGCACGATAAGGTTTCCGCCGGATTGTGGGTAACGTAAAGGAGCTGGGTTTCCCCAGAACGGGCAATCGACTCCAGCAGTGAGAGCACCATCTCCCTGTTGGAGTCATCAATACCCTGACACGGCTCATCAGCTATCAGCAGGCGGGGCTGCTTTACCATAGCCCTGGCTATGAGGAGCATACGCTGTTCTCCGAAGGATAGTTTGCTGAGCCGATCATGCTTCTTTTTTTCAAGCCCCAGCAGGCTGATCCATTCAAGGGCGGTCTCCAACTGGTATCCGGTAGGCTGTGTGTACAGGCCGATTGAATCAAAGAATCCCGATACAATAACCTCAAGCGCCTTGATGCGTACACGGTAGGAAAACTGAAAATCGCCTGATACAAACCCGATCTGCTTTTTTATGTCCCAGACTGTCTCCCCGCTCCCGCGCTTGCGCCCGAAGAGGAAAAGGTTTTGTCCGTAGGCCTTTGGATTATCACCGCTTACTAGACTCAAGAGAGTTGACTTGCCGGAGCCGTTAGGCCCGGTTATCATCCAGTGTTCATGTTCGTTGACAGTCCAGGTCACATCCTTCAATACACGCTTTTCACCATAGGAGAGGCGCACCCCGTGCATTTCAATGACCTTCTGGGAAATGCTCGTCTGTGTCGGCGTACTGCGTACGAGGGACGGAGGTATCGGAGCTTTTTCAGTACCTTTCCCGGGTTTCGGTAGGTACCCGGAAGGATCGCCCAGGTACCGAACTGCCCCATCTTCCAGGCAGATGAGCCCCGTTGAGGCCGGAGGAATTTCATCCCGATGGTTCAGCAGCATGACAATGCTGACCCCCTGGCTCGGCAGTTCGTGTATCATAGATTCCAACTGTTTTCTTGATGCCCTGTCCAGCCCATCGTACGGTTCATCTAGAAGCAGCAGTGCAGGATGGGAGAGCAGTGATCTGCATAGCAGAACCTTCCTAAGTTCACCGGTAGATAAATACTTGATTCCTCTCTGCAGAAGGTGCTCCAGAGAAAACCGGTTTATTAGCTGGGTAAACTCATGTGCATCACATGACGAGCATTCTTTGAGCAAGGTATCTACGGAAGTACCAGGATCTGCTTCCCCATGAAGCAGCCATGACTCATCCCGTCTGCGTTCCCGTTCCAGAACGGTTTCCTGCTCCTCAAATGATATATAGCCGATATGGATTTCAGGTTTGAGCCCTGATGCATACGTGACGCTGCCTGAACTGGGAGCCCGTCTCCCTGTAATGATCTGTGCAAGGAGGGTCTTTCCTGATCCGTTCGGGCCAAGGACCATCCAGAGGGAGCCCGCCGTGATTGACCATGAAACAGCATCAAGCAGGAGCCTGTGCCCGTCACGGTAGCTGACATTCTGAAGATATACGTGGGTATTCATCAGGTGAGATAGTAGCTCATCTCATCAGGTAGTACAAGCATACTGACGTGAGCGGAAGCACTCACAAACCGATACATATCTGATGAAGATATCGAGAAGATGGACTAAGGTAACAAATGTTTGCTCCCCATCCAAAATTGCACGCACAGTGACGAACATAGGAAACTCAGAATGGAAAATATGGCTTATAATAATTAATTAATCAGAAACAAATGAAGAAGGAGAGACAGTATGGGAGAAAACCTTGCAATCATTATTGTGATCTGCCTGTACCTTGCCGGCATGCTCGTGATCGGGTATCTCTTCAAGGCAAAGGTCAAGGTATTCGATGATTTCATTCTCGGAGGGCGGGGGCTCCCGTGGTTTGTCATCACCATGACGCTGCTGGCTACCCTGGCAAATGCACAGCAGGTACTGGGCATCGCCGGATTCAGTTTCCAGACAGGCTTCTCATTTATGATCTGGTTTTTCATCATTGTCAATATGTTTATCTACCCGATCATTGTGAGGCTGGGCGCCAGGTACCGGGGGATGAACTTCTCAACCGTTGTAGACCTGGCGGAGGAGCGGTACCCAGGCAGTGCCAGACTGACGGTGCTTATGTCCATATTCCAGGTCATGTGGGCTGTATTCAGCGTAGGAATAAGTCTTTTCGGTGGTGCGCTCCTTATAGAAGTGGTTTTCAACGTGCCATGGATCGTAGGCATCCTGATTAGCGGAACAGTGACGGTGATTTACTGCATGCTCGGCGGACTCAACGCCGTTGTCTTCACCGACCTTATCCAATGGATTATCATCGTTGCAGGAACGGCGATACTCGTACCCCTCATCTATATTCAGCACGGCTCATTTACTGCATTCTTTTCTAACCTGCTTGGACCCATAGGAATGGAACCACAGACCGAAATGCTTTGGCCCGGTTTTACAGACCTCTTCTCACTGCCGCCGGGAGGATTCATCACAGTTACAGGAATTATTGCCATGGGAATTGCCGGCTCGCTCTGGATACCAGTCGATCTTGGATTTATGCAGCGCATGCTTGCCGCAAAAAGCATAGCCCAGGCAAAGCGGGCCTGCATCTATTTTGTCATCGTGATTACTGTTTGGGCAACGCTCATGGTGGCCATGGGGATGTACGGCAGAGTATTTTTCCCTGACCTTGATACACCGGATGCGGTAATTATCCTGCTTGCGAAGGATACCATGCCGCTCCTCGGCGCAGCTTTGTTCATCACCGCGGTGACTGCGGCGGTGATGAGTACCGTATCCACATACCTGAATGCAGGTTCAGCGATCCTGGTGAAAAACATTTACCGCAGGTTCCTCGTCAAGTCAAAGGATGATTCCCATTACCTCGCAGCTGTTCGGATATGTACTGTGATTATCGCTCTGGCTGCCATGCTCTTTGCCCCCATGGTTCGGGACGGAGGCGTATTCGTCACTGCCTTGACCATCCAGATGATTATCTGCGCGTCCCTTGCGCCGATGATCATGTTCAGTACCTACTGGAAACGGATGACCGAACGTGCGGCATTCTGGGGAACCCTCATTAGTGCCGTAATCACGTTGGCAGTGACTATGCAGGCCGGAGGCGGAGGTGCAGCATTTGCGGGAGCCGGATTATGGGGAATTCCTGTCGTCTTTATCGGAATCATTGTGTCGGTAGTCCTGTTCCTGCTGCTGAGCGTCTTTACGCCGTACAATCCGGATGCCGTCGGCAGCCAGTTCAGGGATCTGTTTGACGGAAAGACTGGTGATACCTACAAAACCAGCCGCACTGATATCTACGTGGTATCCGGCATCATTATCCTGGTACTGCTTATATTCCTCATCCGTTCATTTACAGAAGGTCCGTTCGGAGCATTTCCACCGCTTAGCGGGTTCTTTGCACATTTTACCAACGGATATTTCCTGCTGGCAGCATTAGGGGTCTTTCTCTTCTGCCTGCTTGTGCTCTATCTTTCGGTCGGATGGGTAAGATCGCTGGGACTGAAGCACATGAAAAAGAACAACTAAGAGATAACCGAAATGCCTTACTGCTGCAGGCTGCAAGAACCAAGCAGCCTGCAGCACATCATATATTACGCAGAAGGGTGGTATGTCAGCTGCTCTGTTCAGCAGTGATATATTGCAGCGGATTTACAGAGCTTAGGTCATGAAGCACACAGCTCCTGGACATAAGCTGCAGATCAATTAGTCCATGAATGATCGCGCTTCGATTGCATGCAGTATTCATCGATACCTTTGTAGAGAACCATGATACAGGGAAGGACGGGATGAGCTGACATCCACTGATATTGATGCCCCAGCTAAGAGAGCATCTGCCGCCTGAAGATTCGCGGAGATTTTCCTTCCATCTTTTTGAATACCCGGGAAAAATAGAATTCGTCATTATATCCGATTGCGTATGCGATTTCTCTGATGTTTTTTTGGGAGTACAGCAGCAGTTCTTTTGCCTTGTTCACCCGGACTTGGTTGATGTATTCTGTCGGGGTTCTGCCGAGATTATTCTTGAAGAGCTTTATAACATTGCTCGCGCTGAGGTGAATGTAATCGCTGAGGTCCTTAGTTGTGATTCTACTTGCGTAATGCTGCTCAATGTACTGAATCGCTGTATCAAGCCGCTCAATATTCACTCTCCTGTCTGCTGGGAAAAAAAGTTCCCTGCAGAGTTCGTATATCAGTTCCTGGCAGAGAATGGAGAGCTTCATGCTGTATCCGACATCCTTCTCATGATACGTTTTGTTCATATGTATGTAGATGTCTTCAATACGGTCATAATTGCTTATGGTCATGGTGCTTGGAAACGGCAGCAGTCCGGGATTTACCGTAAAGGACCAGTTGTGCCCGGTCTGTCTCTCGTTTTTCAAGTAGTAATTGATGTTTTGATGGTATGACCAGCTTTCCTGGGTATGTGAAGCCAGCATCCAGGAGAAATGAACTGAATAAAAGTTCAAATTGACTGCACGGTTTGATTCTATGGAATGCCATTCGTCATAATGCAGGTAAATCATGGTGCCTTTCTGAAGAGGTGATGTAAGGCTTCCTTGGCGCAGCACCCCGTTTCCGCCGGCGATGAGTACCAGTTCATGATCTTCAATCGTTCTGGAACGTACTTTCCATCGAGTGAATCGCGGTCTGTTGATGACAAAGCTGACATAGGGGATCAGATTCGCCTCTTCAAAGAAGAATGATGGAGCATTCATGCAGAAAGTATATCATACTCTCACTTATAATAAAATAATCCATGTAATGAGAAAAATAATCTATTCACAACGCCTATGACTGGGGGTACAGTTTTAATACATCAAATCAGGAGGATGAAATGAAAAAACTAATTACTATGATTATTGTGTGCGTCATTGCTGCAGGTATGCTCTTTGCAGCAGGTGCACGGGAAACTGAAGATGTATACCGCCTCAGGGCATCCACCAACCTTTCTGCCACCGGCACAGTAGGGTTGGCGCTTCAGTATTTTGTTGACGAGATCAACGAAGCTTCAGGCGGAAGAATTCAGGCGACTGCGAATTTCGGAAGTGAGCTGGGAAATCAGAGAGAGCAGGTTGAGATGATGAAGACCGGATCGCTTGAGATGGTTGCAGCATCTCCTCCGTCTGTTCTGGCAGCCTATGTTCCTCAGCTTTTGGCCATCAACATTCCCTATTTGTTTGTGGATGAAGCCCATTTTGCCAGGGTACTGGAGACCATGGAAGATGAGATTTCCCGACTTCTTGAACCGCATAATATTGTAACCATCGGCGGACAGAATATGGGCTTTCGTCACATGCTTATCCGTCAGCGGCCTGTCTATTCACCCGAAGACCTTCAAGGACTGAAAATGCGCGGCCCGAACCCGGTCTATGTGGAGATGTTTGAACGGCTTGGCGCTAGCGGCGTGACCACTGACTGGACCGATGTCTATACCTCCCTGCAGACCGGAGTTATCGACGGGATGGAAGCCTCCCCCGATATGATTTATTCCATGAGGTTCCATGAGCAGGCTAAGTACCTGAGCAAGACCTTCCACATCGCAGCAGCAGTATACTACTCCTTCAATAAGGAGTGGCTTGATTCACTGCCTGGCGACTTGCATGCTCTAGTTGCTGATACCGCACGGAAGGCGGCAGCCTATCAGAATGAGATTGACCTGGCAGCTCAGGTAGAGTCTATGCAGGTCATGATCAATGAAGGAGTTACGGTGAATGAAGTAAATGACCTCAGAGAATTTGCTGCACTCACTGCTCCCATGGTGGAATCATTTAAGGCTCGGGGGCCTGAATGGGCAGATTTCATTGACAAACTTACGGCTATTCAATAATCATACCGATTGACTTATTGTCTGCTTTCAATCCCTGCGGGGGTCTGCCGGTACCGGCAAGCCTCCGCAGGAGATTATTGATTCATTACAGAGGAATACCATAGTGGAGAGAAGAGTTTTGCGTACTGTGTATGCCGTCATAGATCGTACCAGAACTGCAGTAATCGTGATGATATTCAGTTTTATCATTACGATTGGGGCAGTTCAGATATTCATGCGGTATACCCCGGGAATCAACCCGATGAGCTGGGTTGATGAGATCATGCGTTATGTGAATATCTGGCTGGTCATGCTCTCTGCAAGCATCGGGGTTAAGTACGGCAGCCATCTGAAAATGGATTATTTTCTCTTCAAGCTTGTACCGGAGCGAGGGATACGTACGGTACGGGTAATTACTTCCGCAATGATTGCGATAGCTTTGCTGATATTGATATACTTTGGAATAATTCGAACTCTGGACAATCTCCGGACCATTATACATTCATTGCCCATATCAATTTCCTGGTTCTATGCGGCCATTCCGATCGGGGGCATCCTGATTCTCATGGAGTACGTGCTTATTTTTATATTTGGAAAGCACCCTTTCGTTCCTGTTCGTCAAGAAGACGACTTAGTCAGCGAAGTCTAAGGAGCACCCTATGCTGTACGTAGCCCTGATATTTATCGTGCTCATTGCACTCATCTTTGCCGGGGTCCCTGTATTTCTCTCCACACTCATTACTTCGATCATCTTTATGATCATCCTGGACCTTCCGTTCTCGGTTATTATCATACGGGTATACGGGGGTATAGACTCTTTCAGCCTCATGGCGATTCCGTTCTTCATACTGGCTGGAAATATCATGATGGGAGCCAAGATTACTGACAAGATTGTCGGTTTCTCGGATGCCATAGTCGGACAGTTCAAGGGCGGCCTCGGTCACATTAATATTGTGTCATCCATATTCTTTGCCGGTATCCAGGGATCCGGGGCAGCAGATGCTTCAGCAATAGGATCGGTTATGATCCCCTCAATGAAGAAGCAGGGATATGACAGTGACTACGCAGTTGCAGTAACCGCATCCTCGTCAATGATCGGACCAATTATTCCTCCAAGCATTGCCATGATCATGTACGCATACTATACCGATCTTTCCGTGGGCAGGCTCTTCCTGGGAGGACTGATTCCGGGGCTGATTGTCGGCATAGGGCTCATGATCGTACATTCTGTCTACTACAGGATCCGCAAGTATGATTTTCCTACGAG
>SKXS01000089.1 GCA_007128345.1 Spirochaetia bacterium | reverse complement strand
TTTTTCGGATTACTCATATCCCTGGCACTGACGGGAGCATGCCTGGGAACAGTACTCATCCTCCCCTCATGGCTGCTAGCAGGGGATGCACTAAAGCAGCGGTTAGGCAGGCGGCCGTAGCGGTAGATGCATAATCAGCTTACCGTGAGCTATTCCCACTACCAGTGCCTGCGGCATGCCGATTCGTTTCATTAGAGCGCATACTTCACTTGACGAAAGTGTTTGTTATCAAACGCAAAGGTGGTAAGCCCTGTGTCATGGATGCGTACTCACAGATTAGGTCATCCAGTAAGCTAGGCTAACGGCTGCACATCAAAGGAGTTCATGATCTCCTGCTTAAGCTGATACATCTTTGCTGTGATGCAGGATACCACGTTCGGCAGGCTGATAAGCTCCTTGCCTTCTAAGCCCCGCAGGGAGATTTCCACGCATTCCTTTTCAAGGTTCTTCTTTCCCAGGGTGATGTGGATGGGTATGCCCATAAGCTCGGCATCGGTGAACTTCACGCCTGCCGACTCGGTGCGGTCATCGTAGAGCACCTCAATACCGGCACGACGCAACTCATGGTAAATTAAATCCGGAACATCCGAATCCTTTAACAGGCTGACCAGGTGCACCTGGTAGGGGGCTGAGGTGATGGGGAGGATGAGTCCCTTCTCGTCGTGGTGCTCCTCGGCTATGCAGGCGAGCAGGCGTCCCAGGCCGATGCCGTAGGATCCCATAACCACTGGTTTCTGCTTCCCCTGACGGTCCTGGAACGTGCAGCCGAGGGATTCCGAGTAACGGGTGCCGAGCTGGAAGATGTTGCCGACCTCTATTCCCCTGCTGGAGCTCATGGGAGCGCCGCAGGAAGCACAGATCGAGCCGTCCCGGGCTCCGGCAATATCTGCAACGGTGCCGGTATAGTCCCGGCCGAAGTTTGTGTTCAGCAGATGGTACCCTTCGCGGTTGGCACCTGCTGCAAGGTTCGGGGAGCCGGCGACGCTGTCATCTGCGATGACCAGGCATCCGGAGGCGCCTATGGGGGAGCCGTATCCCGGCTCAATACCGCAGGAGCGGATCTCTTCATCTGAAGCTCCCCTGATGCGGTTGGCCCGTGCCGCCTTCTGGATCTTAGCATCTTCGGCTTCAAGGTCCCCCCTGATGAGGGCAACAATCAGCTGGTCGTACTCCTGGTTCTCATCATCGGTGAAGGTGCCCATAAGAAAGAGCGCCTTGGCTGTCTTTTTTGCAGGGATATCAAGGAATTCAGCAAGGGCCTCTATGGTTACCTTGCCGGGAGTGGCTACCTCCCTCATATCCTGCGGCTGCTCGTCATCTCCAGGATCCTTCGCGCAGACTGCTACCTGGCGATTTGCCGTATACCCGCAGCTGCCGCATAGAATGATGGTATCTTCACCGATGGGGGAGAGGTACATGTACTCGTGGGCTACCTTGCCGCCCATCATTCCGGAGTCTGAACCTACGGCAATGACAGGCAGGCCGCAGCGCCCGAAAATCTTGAAGTACGACTCATAGTGGGCAGCATACTGCTTGGCCAGTCCCTCATAGTCTTCGTCGAAGGTATAGCTGTCCTTCATGGTGAACTCCCGCACCCGAATCAGTCCGGCACGGGGACGGGGATCGTCACGCCACTTGGTCTGGATGTGGTAGACCATGCAGGGGAGCTGCTTATAGGAGCTGATCTCCTGGGCCGCCAGGGCGGTAACCGCCTCCTCGTGGGTCATGGCCAGCACCATATCTCGGCCGGTGCGGTCCTTAAATCGGCTGAGCTCCTTGTCTATAGTGAAATATCTCCCGGTCTCCTTCCACAGCTCAGCGGTGTTGACCACAGGCATGAGCATTTCCTGTCCGCCGATGGCATCCATCTCCTCCCTGATGATCTCTTCGATCTTCCTGAGGGAACGAAACCCGAGGGGGAGGGCGGAGAATATCCCGGCACCCAGCTGCTTGATGTAGCCGGCACGCAGGAGGTATTCATACCCCTTGCTCTCAGCACCTGAAGGGGCCTGGCGAAGGGTTCGTGAAAACAATTGAGACATTCTCATACGCAGATTTCTCCTCACTCAATAAGGGTTTCAGGGCAACAGGGTATCAGAATTGGTCAAGCAAGACAACTCCTTCCCGCAAGAGCTCCCGTTGACCAGGCCGCCTGAAGGTTGTAGCCCCCGGACTCCCCGTCGATATCAAGGACTTCGCCAGCAAAGAAGAGACCCGGTGTCAACAGACTCTCCATCGTCCGGTGGTTGACTTCAGAAGTGTCCACCCCACCAGCGGTGACCATGGCGGTAAAGAGGTCGCCGACCTGGGCAATGGTGAAGGAGGAGGAGGTGAAAAGATTTGCAGTACCCAAGAGCTGTTTCTTGGACACTTCGGCGCTCTTTCTGGCGCCGTCAATACCGGCATGCTGGAGCATGCATGATACCAGGCTCCTGGGAATGCCCGCCTCATGGATCACGGTTGCCAGCTGCCGTGAACCGCGAAGGGAAGCAAGCTCTATAACGCGCTTAATGAAGGCCTGCCTTGAACCGGTAAAATCAATGGTTATCGTATCACCTGCATCCATGCGGCTGGAGCGGTCAACGATCGCCGGTCCTGAGAATCCCTTAGAGGTAATAACCAGGGGGCCTTCATGGGTGCAGATATCACGTCCATTCCGGGAAACCCTAATGACTGCAGAACTGAACGCCACCCCGGAAAGGGGACGGAGGAAGTGGTCTGCTGCGGTAATACCGCAGAGGCCAAGACGGGGGGTGACTATACGGTGGCCGAGCGATTGCGCAAGCTTGAAGCCGTCACCGCTGGAACCGGTTGCCGGACAGGTGATGCCCCCGGTTGCAATGATTATCCGGGAAGCACGGACAGTTTTCCCGTCCGCACAGCAAAGAGAAAAGCCACCGGCTGTCTTGGATGCGGAATTCACCCTGAAGTCGGAGATTATCCTGACATTGAACTTTGCACACTGATCAGTGAGCACCCGAAGCACATCAGCGGCACGTCTGGATGCAGGGAAGACCTTGCCGTCCTCATTGGAGGTGCATTTCAGGCCGAGACGGGTAAACCAGGAAATTGTCTCTCCAGGGGTGAACGACTCCAGTGCAGACTTCAGAAATTCCCCCTTGCCCTGGTAGCGGTGAAGGAACTCCTCAGGAGTTCCTTCATGGGTGAGGTTGCACTGGCCGGATGCGGTGATCAGGAGTTTCCTCCCGGGGGTGTCTCCGCGCTCAAGTACCGTTACCTTCCCGCTTTGGGAAGCGTGGATTGCGGCAAACAGTCCCGCAGGCCCCCCTCCGATAACCGCAATATCCATGTCAGGAAGAGGGTTTGTCATCCTCGGGGAGCACGAGTCTCAGGTGCAGCTCCTCAAGCTGTGCTTCATCCACGAGCGAAGGAGACTCGTCCATGGGCGATACGCCGACAGAGTTTTTAGGGAACGCAATGACCTCCTTGATGGAGCTCTTTTTTGACATGACCATGAGAATCCGGTCCAGTCCGGGAGCGATTCCTCCATGGGGAGGAGCCCCGTAGCTGAAGGCTTTCAGCAGGAACCCGAATCTCCTGGCGGCTTCCTCTTCAGAGAATCCCACAATGGAGAAGATGCGCTTCTGGATTTCCGGATCATGCACACGGATTGAGCCGGAAGCGACTTCATACCCGTTGAGCACCAGATCGTAGAGGTCGCCTTTTACCTCTCCGGGATTTTGCTCCATGGTATCGAGGTAGGCCTGCTGAGGCATGGAGAACATATGGTGTGCTGCCTCCCATGAGGAGGTCTCTTCATTCCATTCGAACAAGGGAAAATCCACGATCCAGCAGAAGGCAAAGCGGTCCGGATCCGCAAGACGGAGATCCTTCCCAAGCTTGCTGCGCACCGCACCGAGGGAGAGACACGCGGTCTTCCATGTATCGGCCACCATGAGGATGAGGTCGCCGGAGCGGGTTCCCAGGTCACGGCAGATTGAAGTGCCCTGATCGGTAAAGAACTTGGAAACCCCGCCTTCAAGCCCGTTCTCAGTCACCTTCATCCAGGCAAGCCCCTTCGCCCCGTAGATGCGGGCAGTCTCTTCAAGCTCAGCTATCTGCTTGCGGGAGTATGTGCCGCATCCCTTGACGTTGAGCGCTTTCACGCATCCGCCGGACTTGAGCACATCGGTGAATGCAGTGAAGGAGCTCTGCGCGGCATAGGCATCGAAGGATGCCATGGGCAGCTCAAACCGTATGTCGGGCTTGTCGGTGCCGTATGTATTCATGGCCTGATCATAGGAGAGCATGGGGAAGGGGTCCGGCAGCTCAACTCCCAGGGTCTGCAAAAACGCATAACGGAACATCGCCTCGGTGACCTGGAGCACATCATCCCTGGCCACAAAGCTCATTTCCATGTCGATCTGAGTGAACTCAAGCTG
>SKXS01000138.1 GCA_007128345.1 Spirochaetia bacterium | reverse complement strand
GTGCATCCGAAGGATAGCAGACAGAATCGCTTCTCTCAATCCTGATATCGTGATCTTCGGCGGAGACTTTGTTGACGCAGGCGAGCTGTACGTTGATGCCTGCATCGGGGAGCTGTCACGTGCCGGTGGGAGCACACTTACAGCGGCAGTACTGGGAAACCATGACATCCAATGGTCCCGAGGAAGCTGCCCCCGGAATCGGATTGTCAGCCGCCTGGAGCAGGCAGGAATCCGCCTGCTGCACAATACATCGGTAACAGCAGCTGTCCGCGGGATATCTGTGCAGATTATCGGAACTGCTGATCTGAGCAGGGACGTCTCCTACATAGGCCACCTTGCGCAGGACCCGAAGGCCCAACTGGTAATCCTTGCAAGCCACAATCCCGATTTTGTCCCGCTTGCAGACACACTGCCCTTTGATGTTGCCCTCTGCGGCCACACGCATGGCGGACAGATCACCTTCTTCGGCATACCGGTCACTACCCACACGCGCCATCGCAGAAGCCTGGGGCGGGGACGATGCAGCTTCGCCGGCAGGACGGTGATAGTGAGCTTCGGTACGGGAACCACGATTCTTCCTATCCGCTTCTGTGCGCAGCCTGGCCTGGATGTGATAGATTTGTAGGATTACCGGGAGGAGCCGAGAATACCTGCAACGTTCCTGATGAGACTGTCGCGGCGGACAGGTTTTTCCAGGAAGGCTGCCAGACCAAGATCGAAAAGGCCCTGGCTGACTTCATGGTCGCAGTACCCTGATATGATAATCACCCGGGCCTTGGGATCCTTCCTCATGAGGGTCTTGAACGTCTCAGCACCGTTGAGCTCCGGCATGATCATATCCAGGATGACCAGATCGTAGCGCTGAACCTGATAGAGCTGCAGCGCTTCATTGCCGTTGCTGCAGGTGTCTACATGGTATCCCTGGGAGGAGAGGATTGAGGAGGTCAGTTTCCTCAGCAGTTTTTCATCATCAACGACTAATATTCGGCTGCTCTTTGGTGCTTCAGCTTGCTGTTCCATAGCGCAATTATGCCGATTTCATTGAAATTGGTCCAGAGTACGCTGCAGGGATATGTGTTGATGTGCTATGATTGACAGATTGGGAGATTCATCCATAGAATGTCAGGAACAGAGTGCGGTCTGACCATTGTGGAGGTACTATGGGGACGCAGGTATTTATTCTTGCTGGGGGAGCGGGAACTCGACTGAAGCCCCTCTCGCAGGTAGGGTCCGGCAGACTGCCCAAGCAGTTTCTCGTGCTTACAGGCACATATTCGCTCCTGCAGGAGACTCTGCTGCGGATACCGGAAGAGTACGCAGTTACGGTTATTCCTGAACTGCCGTACAGCGGTGAAGTGATGAAACAGGCTCGTGCAGCAGGAAAAGACCAAGTGGATCAGCTTGTTGAACCCTTTGGATGCAATACGGCTCCCGCAGTCTTCGCTGCCGCAGCTAGGACTTTCTACAGGGATCAGGATCCGGAGCGGGTGATATGCCTGCTTCCTGCGGATCATCGCATGGATGCCGTGGTGTACCAGTCTCTCCTCAGGAAGGCGGTCCGTGCGGCAGAGAAGTATGACCGAATTGTAACCATCGGCATTTCTCCCAGCCGTCCGGAGACAGGATACGGCTATATTCAGGTTCATCCGGGTGATACGCTTCCCAGACAGGTAAGGGCATTCGTGGAAAAGCCCGACGGAGAGACTGCTCGCAGGTATCTGGAAAGCGGGGATTACTACTGGAATGCCGGGATGTTCATCGCCAAGGCGCGGGTATTCATTGAGCTGGGGATGGTCCACTGTCCCGACCTCGTTTCACTGGTCACTGAAGCATTCGCCGACCCTTTCGGTTCTCTGGAGCAATCCTACCGCAGGATACAGGAGCAGAAACTGGGAACTTCAATAGACTATGCGCTCATGGAGCACATCCCCGATCATATTGCCCTCATCCCCGCTGGAGATGATCTGCGCTGGAATGACCTGGGGAGCTGGGAGGCCCTTGAGCCTTACCTGGATAGTGACGTACGGGGAAACACGTGGCTGCCCGGAAGCAGCCCGGTGATTGTACGGTCAACACGAACTATGGTCTGCAACTATACTGACCTGCCGGTCAGCATAGACGGCATGGAGGACATGGTAGTTGTGATCTCTCCGTACGGCATGCTGGCGCGAAAGAGAAATGCGTAGGCAGATGAGGAGCGCTACTCCGAATTACGGGTTGTGCAATGCGGTTTTTCTGTGTACTATAGAAATCTGAAAAGCATACCTGGAAGGTTGTTACTTCCAGGCTGATGAAGGGTTTACAAGATAGAAAAAATCAGATTACGGTGTGCGTGCATGCCGGCCAGCAGGAGCTGATGAGTGGATAAACACGATATAAATCAGTATGGTCAGAATGTTGACCAGGATGAAAAGGAGATCAGTCTTCAGGATATCATATATATACTGCGCAAGCGCGTCTGGTGGATACTGAGCACATTTGTGCTTGTTGCAGCAGCTGTCCTGGGATATCTCTATTTTGCCACACCCATCTACAGCGCTACGGTAACCATGCGTGTAGAGCCGTCACAGGCTGCAACTTCTCTTGACAGGATGTTCACGATGCCCGGGACTGCCACGTTCCGTTTGATCGGGACAGAGGTGGAGCTCATCAAGAGCCGCTCCAACATTGAGGAGGTGGTTAACCGTCTCGGCCTCTACGATGAATACCTTGCAAGTCTTGAGCCGGGAGAGGAACCCTCTCCGAAGAGCAGGATCGTTGCCTCGGTATCCGGCCGGATATCCGTTTCAACCGTCCGCGATACCAATATCGTCAGGATTTCCGTGGAGCATGCCGACCGAAACCAGGCAGTTGCCATTGCCAACACCCTGGCAGAAGTCTATAACGACATGCTCAAGCAGTTAGCCCAGAATGAGTTCCAGGTACGGCGCAGCTTCATTGAGCAGCAAATACCCCAGCTTGAAGCGGACCTCATGGTTGCTGAGACCAATTTGAGGACCTACAAGGAGCGCGAAGGGCTCTTCCTCCTGGATGAGGAGGCACGGCTGCTTCTGCAGTTCGTCTCCACCTACGACCGCCAGATAACCCCATACCGTATCCAGCAGGACAACGCCATGCAGTCCATTCCGGTTATACAGAACCTCATATCCCAGCAGGGCGGCACCTATCCGACACTGCAGGAAGTGAGAAACCGGGAAGATATCCAGGACCAGCTGAAGCAGCTCATAGATGCACGGTTGGAGCTTTCCAGCGCCTCAGCCTCCGGGGCTGCAGCTGCAGCTGATCTCAGGATAGCGGTAACCAGCAGGGAAAACCGTCTGACTAATTCAGTAAGCGCACATCTGAGCAGAAGTGCCAATACAAACGATCAGGTTTCCCTGGGATTGTACAGCGACCTCGCCGATGCGTATGCAAAGGTGATGCTGGCGGAAACGCACATAAACTACCTGACCGATCTCCGCAACACCTACCAGTCCCAGATCAGAGCGCTTCCGCAGATAGAGCAGCGCATGCTCGAGCTGACCCGGGAAGTCAAGTCAAAGGAGAGCCTCTACATTCTCCTCCTTGAGAAGCTTGAAGAGACCAAGATTACCGAAGCGGGGATTACCGGTACTGCGGTGATCATTGACTACGCCATCCCTCCCACAAGCCCCGTTTCGCCGAACCGTCGTCTCATCCTGGCAGTCGGGGCCCTGCTGGGAATGTTCCTGGGAGTGCTCATTGCGTTTCTGGTGGAGACCTTAGATACCTCCCTCAGGGATGAAGATGCCATCCGGAGGGCCATCGGAGGAGATCCCATTATCTTGGGGCGGGTGCCCCGGATGAACTTCACGGGCAAGGGAATGAACGAACTCATTGTCTATAACAGCCCGACTTCTCCCGGATCTGAGGCATACAAGCTGATTGCCACAAATGTAGCCTACAGCAGGGTGAAGGTGCCCCAGATAATCGCTATATCAAGTTCTGAGATGAGCGAAGGAAAGACCACGGTAAGTACAAATATCTCCGTAGCCATGGCACAGAACGGATTGAAGACCATCATCGTAGACTGTGACATGCGCCGTCCCCGGCTTGAACAGATTTTCGGATTGGACAAGTTTGAGGGAGGTATAGTGAACTACCTGCTGCAGAAGAGGGAAATCAGCGCACTCATCAAGAAGCCCCTGCGCGATCTGCCGAATCTCCATGTACTGCCTGTCGGACCTCTCCCCCCTAACCCTACTGCGGTGCTCACGTCTCAGCGGTTTGAGCACATGCTTAACGGGCTGCGCAAGCATTACGACAGGATCATCCTGGACCTTCCTCCGGTGCTGGTTGCATCTGATGCTACCATCTGCTCACGCATTTCCGACGGCATGCTGCTGGTTGTGCGTTCAGGGGTATCGTCAAGGAAGGGGGTTGCCCTGGGAGCTGATACCCTCCGGGGAAGTCAGATATCACTGCTCGGGCTGGTCATCAACGATGTCACCATAGACAATCGCTACGGCTACTACCACTATTACTACTATTACAGCGGTGACGATGCCGGAAGTGGAAATTCAAGGAAACTGAAGGGGAAACGGAAGGCAGCCATGCGCGCAGCTAAACGGGCGATGCGGCAGGAGAAACAGGGCATCCGTATTCCTGCACCAATCGGACCGACTGCTGATCCGCAGGCCCAGATTATCAGCTATGATGAGCTGAAGACGGGAGAGGGACAGGCAGGAAGCTCCCGTAGGATCCCCGACAGCAGTACCTGAACTGAAGGCACCTCATGGTAGATATTCATACCCACCTGCTGCCCCAAGTAGATGACGGAAGCGCTTCACGGAACGAATCAGATTCTTTTCTCGATGCCTATGCTGATGCCGGCTTTACCCATATAGTCTGTACTCCCCATTTGCACCATCCTGCAATTCCCACCAGGATTGATCGGATCAGAGAGGAATACCTGAGACTGAAGGAATCGGGAGCAAAGCGTTCGCTCACCCTCGTCCTGGGATCGGAGCTCTATGTATCAGGTCCGGATGTGCAGAAGGCGGTGCCGTTCTTCAAACGGTTCCAGCTTGTGGAATTTCATGCCCAGATCATGCCCCTGTTCATTATGGACGCGTGCTTCAGCCTCCAGGTACAGGGCTTTACCGTGGTTATAGCCCATGTGGACCGGTACCGCTGGTTCTCCGTGCGTACTCCTGAAGTGAAGCGTCTAAAGGAGATGGGTGTACTTTTCCAGGTCAATCTGAATGCGCTCAGCACCCCGCTGGCAAAGGATCTGCTGGAGCTTGGCTGGATTGATTTCATAGCTACTGATCATCATGGCACGGCCCGAGCTGTACCGGATCTCTCCCTGTTCTCGTCGTATAGAGAAATCATGGATCGAGGCAAGGCCATACTCGGTCTGTGATACTTCATAAAGCTGTGCATAGGCATTCCTGTCAAAGAATTATGCAGAGATAATCAGCTTTGCGTCCTGCCGTCTTGTAAAATGTTCCTTTTTTCTATATACATATACGTACTATTTCTCTATCCTATAATAAAAAGAGGAGTGTTTATGAGCGTCAGGGTCCGATACGCCCCTTCACCGACCGGGCTCCAGCATATAGGCGGTGTCAGGACGGCCCTCTTCAACTACCTGTTTGCCCGTTCCCAGGGAGGCACGTTCATCCTGAGAATCGAGGATACCGATCGTGAGCGCTTCAGGCAGGATGCCCTGGAAGATCTGTTTGATACCATGGACTGGCTAGGCCTCTCATGGGATGAGGGGCCGATCACAGGGGGTTCTTGCGAGCCCTATGTGCAGTCGCAGCGCATTGATCTGTACACTGAATATGCAGGAAAGCTGGTGGAAACGGGGAACGCATACCCATGCTACTGTACCCCGGAGCGCTTGAGCGCTCTGCGTGCACAGCAGGAGCAGAATAAGTCCGCGTTTGTGGGATATGATCGTCACTGCAGGGACCTGGACCCGACAGATGCACCGGGGGGAGTGAAGCCTGTGATCAGGCTTAAGGTTCCCCTGGACGGCGAGACTGCCTTCACTGATCTCCTCATGGGCACCATTACACGGGCCAACCGTGACATCAGCCCTGATCCGGTGCTGTTGAAGTCAGACGGGTTCCCCACCTACCACCTGGCAAATGTGGTGGATGACCACCTTATGGGCATCACCCATATCCTGAGGGCGCAGGAGTGGATACCCTCAGGGCCGCTCCACGTACTGTTATACCGTGCGTTCGGCTGGGAGGCTCCAAAGTACTGTCACCTTCCCATGGTTATGGGGCACGATGGGCAGAAGCTCTCAAAGCGCCACGGTTCCACCTCGGTACAGGAGTTCAGGGAACAGGGTTACGTGCCGGAAGCGATGGTGAACTACATCAGCCTTCTGGGCTGGTCATGGGACGGCGAGCGGGAATTCTTTACCCGTGAAGAGCTGGAAAAGCTCTTCACGCTGGAGAAGATCAACAAGGCTCCCGGGGTCTTCGACTATAAAAAGCTCGAGTGGTTTAACGGACACTACATCAGGCAGAAAAGCACTAAAGAGCTCAAGGACCTCATAATCCCCTTCCTGGAGCGCGACGGGGTGATCGCATCACCTCCGTCCCCGGAAGAGCAGGAGATGGTTGACAGGATGATTCCGATTGTACGGGAGCGGCTGCACCTGCTGAAGGATGTAAGCGATATGACCCGGTTTCTTTTTCAGGATGTTGCACTTCCCCCTGCGTCGGAAATTATTCCCAAGAAGTGCGACGCCGCAGTCACGGCGGATATCCTGGCGCATGCCGCAGCGCTCCTTGAGGATATGGATACGGCAGATGATGAAGTACTGGAATCCCGGTTCCGTGCCAAGGCGGATGAGCTGGGAGTGAAGCTGGGGGCTATGCTGATGCCGGTACGATCAGCGGTAACCGGGAGCAAGGTTTCCCCGCCGCTCTTTGAAAGCCTGCGCCTACTGGGAAAACAGCGGGTCCTGCTGCGCATGCAGCGGGCATTAGACGTCATGACAAGTGAGGCAAGAAAGTGAAGACAGAAGTTACTATGGACCAGCTGGTCTCCCTGTGCAAGCGCCGGGGCTTTGTGTACCAGTCAAGTGAAATTTACGGGGGGCTGTCGGGAGCATGGGATTACGGTCCTCTGGGGGTAGAGCTCAAGAACCGAATCCGTGACTGCTGGTGGAAGGAGATGACCCAGCTTCAGGATAATATTGTCGGGCTTGATGCGGCCATCATGATGCATCCTAAGGTATGGGAAGCTTCGGGACACGTAGATAATTTCTCAGATCCCATGGTTGACTGCAGGCAGTGCAAGAACCGGTTCCGTGCTGACCAGGTGGACCTCGCATCCCCATGTCCGGAATGTGGAGGGAAGGGGACCTTTACGGAACCTCGTGAGTTCAATCTCATGTTTTCTACCCATCTCGGGGCAGTGAAGAATGACAGCTCAATAGTCTATCTGCGGCCAGAAACTGCGCAGGGAATATTCGTAAACTTTAAAAACGTCATGCAGACCAGCAGGGTAAAGATTCCCTTCGGCATTGCCCAGATCGGCAAGGCGTTCAGGAACGAGGTTACCACCAAGAGCTTCATCTTCAGGACATGTGAATTTGAGCAGCTGGAAATGCAGTTCTTTGTCAAACCGGGGGATGAGGACCAGTGGTTCTCCTATTGGAAGGAGAGCCGGAACGCCTACTATAAGCGCCTGGGAATCAGGGAGGATTTCCTGCGTTACAGTGACCATGGTCCGGATGAACTTGCTCACTATGCAAAAGTTGCCTGTGATATTGAATATCGCTTCCCCATAGGCTGGCAGGAGATTGAGGGGATTCACTCACGCACCGATTTTGATCTCTCCCGGCACCAGGAATATTCCGGAAAGGACCTGAACTATCTGGATCCTGATACCAAGGAACGTTTTGTGCCCTATGTGGTGGAGACCTCCGCAGGACTTACCCGTACAGTGCTTATGGTGCTTGCAGATGCCTACGAAGAAGAGACGCTTAAGGATGGTGAGAAGCGGACGGTGATGCACTTTCATCCCTCCGTTGCTCCTGTAACGGCGGCTGTCCTGCCCCTGGTGAAGAAGGACGGGCTGGATGAGCTTGCTTCATCCATAGAGCGGGATTTGCGGGAGCACTTCCCGACGTTCTATGATAAAGCCGGAGCCATCGGCAGGAGGTACCGCAGGATGGACGAGATCGGCACCCCCTTCTGTATCACCATAGACTACCAGACGAAGGATGACCAGACGGTGACCCTGCGCTTCCGTGATACCATGGAGCAGGTACGCGTACCGGTTGGGGAACTTGCCGCCCGCATCAATGAAGAGATTCGTGCCTATGCACGTATGTAAACCGGGAGGGAGCATGGGAACACATGGACTAGATGTCCTCCAGGAGCGGGGATTTATAAAACAGTGCACCGATATTGAATCGCTGCGTTCCCGCATGGACCAGGAGCCGATTACTTTCTACATAGGAGTGGATCCTACGGGAAGAAGCCTGCACATCGGCCATATGGTGCCCTTTTTTGCCATGGCCCACCTGCAGCGGGCCGGTCACAAGCCCATCGCGGTCATGGGGGTAGGAACTGCGCTGATCGGCGATCCCTCAGGAAAAACTGAGATGCGCATGATGCTTTCAAAGGATCAGATAGAGCAGAACCTCAGCCGCATCAAGGACCAGCTTGCCCGGGTAGTAGATTTCGGCGAGCACGCAGGTCTCATGGTGAACAACTACGACTGGCTGGGAGAGTTGAATTACCTCGAGTTTCTCAGGGATATAGGCAAGCACTTTTCGGTGAACCGGATGCTCTCCTTTGAAAGCTACAAGCAGCGTCTTGAGAAAGGGCTCTCCTTCATCGAGTTCAATTACCAGCTGCTCCAGTCCTACGACTATCTGAAGCTCTTCCAGCAGTACGGCTGCAGGCTCCAGATGGGAGGGGACGACCAATGGGGCAATATAGTTGCGGGGATGGAGCTTATCAGGCGGATAGAGGGTGAGACCGTATTCGGGCTTACCTTCCCGCTGGTAACCCGTTCAGACGGCCAGAAGATGGGCAAGAGTGAAAAGGGAGCGGTCTTCATTGATCCTGAGATGTTTGCTCCCTACGATTTCTACCAGTACTGGAGAAACGTATCCGATGCGGATGTGATCCGTTTCCTCAAGTTCTTCACGTTCCTTCCCATAGAGCAGATCAATGAACTGGAAAAGCTTGCTGGAGCTGAACTGAACCGGGCAAAGGAGCTGCTCGCATGGGAACAGACTTGCATCATGCATGGGGAAGAGGAAGCTAGGCGGGCTCGTGAGGCATCACAGGCGGCGTTCTCAGATTCCACAGCATCCGCATCAGCGATCCCGTCGATTACCGTATCCAGGGATGAGCTTGAGGCGGGTATCGGGGTGCTGGACCTCTTCGCACGCACTGACCTGTGCTCTTCCCGGGGAGATGCCAGGAGGCTGGTAATCCAGGGAGGGGCGAGGATCAATGACAGGACCGTCACGCAGCCGGAGGAAGTCATAGATGCAGGCTGGCTTGCAGAAGATGAACTGCTGCTTAGGGCAGGGAAGAAGCGTTATTTCCGCATCGTCAGTGTCCCGTGATCTGATAAGAGGCGTATATGATGAAAAGAATGACAGTTTTTCTCCTAGCATTGCTGTATGCACTGGCAGGCGTCACAGGTCAGGGAGCCCGGGAGGTTCTACCTGCAGATGCGCCTGCAGTCAGCCTGGCAGTGCTGCAGGGACCAACCGGATTTGCTATGGCCAGGGTGCTGGATACCGGGGTGGAAGGGCTGGATGTCCATAGCGAAGTGCTTCCCTCTCCCCAGGAAGCGGTAGCACGCATGGCATCAGGCGAGCTTGATTTCGTCCTCCTTCCGGCAAATCTGGCAGCTGTGGTGTATAACCGGGGACTGCCCTATCATCCTGCTGCGGTGACTGGGCTGGGCATGAATTTTCTCATGAGCAGGGATCCGGCGGTCTCCTCATGGGAAGATCTGAGGGGCAGGCAGGTCCATGTTCCGGGCAGGGGAGCGACCCCTGACTACATGATCAGCTACATACTGCAGCAGAAAGGGCTTTCGGGTTCCGTGAGTCTTGACTACAGTGTTACCCGTGCGGCTCAGCTGGCTCAGCTGATCATTGCCGGAAGCCTCACCTTTGCGGTGCTTCCTGAACCGTTCGCCACTGCCGCACAGATCAGGGGAGCAGGCGATATCATCCGGTCCTTGGACTTTCAGGAAGCTTGGAAGGAGATCCAGGGCACGGAGGACATATATCCCATGACGATCCTCATGGTGCGCAGCGCCCTGCATGATCGGCAGCCGAAAACAGCGGCTGCCATGCTGGAAGCTGTTGAAGATTCCATAACCTGGGTGCTGGAGCATCCCAGCGAGGCATCGGTGATTATTGAACAGTTCGGCATCCTGTCTTCTTCAATGGCTGAACCTGCCATACCCAACAGCAATCTCGTATACCAGCCTATAGAGCAAGCTCAGCATGCCCTGCGTGATTTTTTCCAGGTGCTCATGGGATTCAATCCTGCCTCTATTGGAGGTTCACTGCCTGATGAAGGATTCTATCGACCGCGGTAAGAAGCGGCTGCTCATCATTATTGTTTCCTCGGCAGCTCTCATCCTGCTGTGGTGGGCAGGGTCCCTCGTGTTTAATGAAGTCATCCTCCCTTCTCCCTTCACGGTGCTTGCACGCTTCATGAGGTTTCTTGGAGAGGCGTCATTCTATCAGGCGCTGTACGCGACATGCATCCGGGGAATCCAGGGATTTGCCGTATCGCTTCTTGTCGGAAGCGCTGCGGGTATCCTGGCAGGGGGAAGCAGAACCCTTGAAGCGTTCTTTTCTCCCCTTCTTTCGGTGATCAAGGCGACTCCGGTTATGTCGGTCATCCTGCTGGCGTTCATCTGGTTCAGGACAGGGACGGTCCCCGTATTTGCTGCGTTCCTCATGGCTTTTCCCGTGGTGACGCAGAATGTCATGATCGGAGTCAGGGAAGTCCACCCGGAACTGAGGCAGATGGCCAGAATGTATGAGCTCAATGCACGGCAGCAGTTTATCCACATCACGCTGCCGTCCATACTCCCGTTCTTTCTCTCGGGAGCAAAGTCAGCTCTGGGGCTGACATGGAAGGTCGTGGTGGCAGCTGAAGTGCTCACCGTTCCTTCCCGCGGTATCGGGTCGAGCATGCAGTTTGCCCAGATTAACCTGGCGACTGCCGAGGTGTTCTCCTGGACAGTCGCGGCTATCCTGCTGAGTGCCGCCAGCGATCTGCTCTTCTCTCTGGTGACTCCGTTTTTCCAGCCCCATCGCCGTTACGGGAGGCGACATGGACATTAATCACATCAGCAAGAGTTTTCCCGGACCTTCAGGCATGCTGACTGTATTCAGCGAATTTTCCATGACAATACCAGAGCAGGAAATTACCGTGATTCTCGGTGCATCCGGATGCGGCAAGACTACCCTGCTGAACCTCCTTGCCCGGTTTATCACCCCCGATTCCGGTATGATTACAGGCAATGATGGGAGCATCAGCTATCTGTTTCAGGAGCCGAGGCTGCTGCCTTGGAGAACTGTTGAACGCAATATCTCATTGGTGCTGGAAAACCACGTGCAGGACAATGAGCTCCTGAAACAGCGTACCAGCCGCGTTCTCTCTCTTGTCGGCCTGGAATCGTTTGCCCGCTACTACCCCCACGAACTCTCAGGGGGGATGCGGCAGCGGGTCTCCATAGCCCGCGCGTTTGCATTCCCTTCAAACCTGCTGCTCATGGACGAACCGTTCCAGGCGCTTGATCTGGACGTAAAGCTCTCTCTGGTCAAGGCGTTTGTGAGAAGCTGGGAAGGGGATCCCCGGACAGCGGTCTTTGTGACCCACGACATACAGGAGGCGCTCATGGTCGCAGACAGTATCGTGGTATTCACACCACGCCCTGCACAAGTGCGCAGTATAAGGCGGCTGAAGACTCCAAGAAAACTGCGCAGGCTCGGGGAAGGAGAGCTCGTCGAAGCGGAGCAGCAGGTCGTAGCTGATGTGCTCAAAAAGTCGTGATCTCCCAGGAGGTGGATATGCTTGAGCCTCTGCTCAAAGAGTTAGCCCCGGCACAGATTGTCCCTGTGGATCTCAGCGCATGCATCGTCATGGATCTCACCGCAGAGAACCGGGAGCTTGCCAAGATAGATCCTGCAGACACGAAAGCGTTTAACGCCTATGTCGAAGCTGCCGCTCGATCTCAGGGGAAGCAGTACAGCATAGGCAGATACCAAGAGGACCGATGCATTTACCGTATGAGCGGGCTCTTTTCCGGAGATGAACAGCCGAGGAGCATCCACATAGGGTTGGACATCTGGGTGCCGTCAGGAACCCCGGTTTTAGCTGCGTATGACGGGCAGGTGCACAGCTTTCAGGACAACGCGAACTTTGGTGATTACGGTCCGACAATCATTGTGTCCCACTGGACCAAAGGTGTATCCTGGCACACCCTCTACGGACACCTGACGAGGGAATCACTGCTCAATCTCGCCGTGGGGACGGAGGTCCGCCGGGGGGATATGATAGCCCGGGTAGGGGAGCCGCATGAAAATGGAAACTGGCCAAGCCATCTGCACTTCCAGATCATACGAAATATGGGCGAATGGCGGGGTGATTATCCCGGAGTGTGCAGTCCTGAGGATCGGGAGTACTACCTGGAGAACTGCCCTGATCCGAACCTGCTGCTGGGCTTAGCTGCGCTGAGGAACTGATGTCATGTCTCGGCACAGGAGGAGAACGCACGTGAATTCACAGGTTCTGCACGGTCGGACAGCACTGGTTACCGGTGGGAGCAAGGGGATCGGCAGGGAGACGGCACGCCTGCTGGCATCCATGGGGGCACAGGTGTATATCTGTGGGAGGGATCGGAACGCTCTCACGGCTGCCGAAGGATCGCTGCGCACAGCCGGTAGGGTGCATGCGCACCAGTGTGATGTCCGTGATCCTGAAGCCTGCATGGCACTTATCGCCCGCATAGAGAACGAACAGGGACGCCTTGATGTGCTGGTCTGCAATGCGGGCATGTCCATGCGGGGCACCATCGAAGCGTGTACCCCTGAGGTAATGCGGATCATGGCTGATATCAACTACCTGGGTGCCGCCTATATGGCACACTTCGCCTGCGGCCTGCTGAAGGCTTCCCGTGGAAGTGTGATATTCGTCTCTACCCTTGCATCGCTTCATGGGCTGCCCGGTATGGGCCCGTATGGAGCGAGCAAGGCAGCGCTCAGGGCATTCTCGCAATCCCTGCGTTCAGAACTTGCATCATGGGGGGTGCATGTGGGGCTGGTGCACGTCGGGTTTACAGAGAATGATCATGATAAGTCTGTCTATCGGTCAGACGGTTCGTTGGCGACTATCGACCGGAGACACCATGCGCAAAGCCAAACGCAGACTGCATCCTGCATAGTATCGTGTATCCTGCACAGGCGGCGCGAGATGGTGCTCACCCGGCTTGGTGCCGCTGCTGATCTCATATACCGGCTGTTCCCCAAGCTATCTGACGCTTTGATACTGCGGTATACCAGGCGCAATACTGATATGTACCGGACTGCTGAGTGAAGCAGTCCGAAGTGCTGCGTGTTGAAGTCAGCCCCATCACCTGGTATAGTTAAGGCATCCAAGGAGAGCTGATGTCCGCTTCCCGTCTGCTTCGCGCTGTATTTGTCATACTCGGCCTGATATGTGTGGGTTTGGGAACTCTGGGCATTGTGCTTCCCGTGCTCCCCACCACACCCTTTATCCTGCTGGCTGCCTATTTCTTTGTGAGAAGCTCTCCCCGGCTCCATGCATGGCTCATGAGACATCCCCGGTACGGCCCCATGATACGGAAGTTCCAGAAAGGTCAGGGACTTACCCTGCGGGTAAAGCTCACCTCACTGGCCATGGCCTATGCCACTGTAACCGTCAGCATTATTGTGGTGGATCTCCTGCCGGTACGGATATTCCTGGTGGTGCTCATGGCCATTATGACCGGGTACATGATCAAGATCCCCACCTGTCTGCCCGGGCCGGATACTGAAGACACGGATCCATCCTGACGGTATCTGCACACGCATTTCAGCTAATGAATGATTGTTTCTCCTGCCTGCATATGTACATAACGGAGTACTTTCCCGTCATGACTGCTGTGGGGAGCCCGCCCGGGGGCTGGAGCCACTGTCCGCTTAGGTAGAAGTTCTTCAGTCCCTTGATTTTTCCAGTATGATTCATGGGCTTGCCCTTCACTGTGGGTAAAAATGCCATAAAGGCACCGCGATGCGCGTTGCAGTAGCGCTCGTAAGTTTTTGGAGTGACGACATCCAGCACGGTTACCTCCAGCTCAGGCATGCGGGATTCCACGGCACGTCGTACCGCTTCAGCTATACGCTGTTTCTCCTTCCGGTACGTCTTTCTGTCTTCAGCAAGGGCAGACCAGGCATCGACATCGTCGCTGAACTGGTTGATGTCGCAGATCATAACCCCATGCCCGTCCGGGGCATATCCGGGTTCGTGGTGAAAATGGGCGGTCTTGATGCGTTCAATAGTTTTGCCGTGGATTTCAAACGGATCCACGGCAAAAGACATGCTCCTGGGATACTCCTCCAAAGATCCTTTGCATCCCAAGGCAATGAGTATTTCTGATGCTAGCGGATAGTCCTTCGGATTTTTAAAACGCTTGGTAAACGCGGGAACCTGGTATTTTCCCCCGAGCAGCTTGGTGAGGACATGTGACGCATCGCATGCAGCGATCACGTAGTCGGCCTCAAAGTAGGTGCCGTCTGAACAAATGACCCGGCTGACCCGGGAACCGCTGATATCAAGGGAGGCGGCTTCACAGGATGTCTTCAAGGTGCCCCCCAGTTCGCGATAGCGTTCTGCCATTCGCAGGGAAAAAGCCCGTGAACCTCCCATGGGCATGGAAGCGGCATTTTTGGAAAATGCTGCCAGGGCGAACATCACCGAGGTGGAGCTGTACCCTTCAGGGAGAAATTCGGTAAGGGCAGCACGCAGAGCCGGGTGGGTGAACCGTTTTGCGTATTCTCTGAGGCTGATCTTGCCGTAACGCTTCATCACCATGCCTGCATCCTTCATTGAGGAGAAGTAGCGGATCTTTTCGCGGATCGACATCATGCTGACGGGTTTCTCCACATCAATGGTGAACGAGTGCAGCTGTCTGATTACCCGGCAGAACTGTGATATCACCTCTTCATCCTCAGGCGACAGTTCCGTCCAGCTTCTCTGCAGCTTCTCCAGGTCACGG
>SKXS01000108.1 GCA_007128345.1 Spirochaetia bacterium | reverse complement strand
TGCTCTGCGCCCAGCATCTTCAGGGAACTCATGTGTATGTCACTGAACCGGTTTTTCACCTATGTGCCCCCTGACATTCTGACTCCCCCAGAAGACCCCCCGTAGACGAAACTGCTGTTTTGCGTTATATCTGTCATATACTTCATCATCGGGAAATTGAAGCCATGAAAGAAACACACAAGAAAGAGATTCTCCTTGCACTATTCGTCGGATCGATGATCATCGTGAACACCATCGGGTCCAAGATCACCACCATACTCGGGGTTCGGGTTTCAGTGGGAATCATGTTCATGCCTATCCTCTTTCTGGTCACCGACATCATCAGTGAAGTCTACGGACGAGCCCAAGCGCAGCGGTTCGTGCGGATTTCCGTCGGTATGCTCATTTTCATGTTCCTTATGATCCTGCTGTCCATCAGGCTTCCCCCTAATCCCTCTTGGGCTATGCAGGAAGAGTACGCGCTCATATTCGGAAGCAGCCTCCGGATGACCTTTGCCAGTATCATCTCCTTTGCCATAGCGCAAACCTTCGATGTCGCCGCCTTTGACTTCTGGAAGACCGTCACCAAAGGCAGGTTTCTCTGGCTCAGGAACAATGCGTCCACCATGGTCAGCCAGTTCATAGACACCACCCTCTTCATGTTTATCGCGTTCTTCCGCATGACCCCGGATTTCACGGTCCCCTTCATCTTCAGCTTGATTATCCCCTACTGGCTGTTTAAGGTGGCATTCGCGATCTTTGACACTCCGCTGTGCTATCTCGGAGTACGCTGGATGCGCAATGAGCAGATTTTTTCCCGGAAACAGGCTCCAAAGGATGACAAGAAAGAGGCCACCACTATCTAGCGAACAGACACCTCGACTGCGATGCTGTGAGTTCGCGATCCCCTGCTGGGATAGGTGGGCTCCGTCGACGTTGCCATGTTCGGGGCTCCGCTTTCCAATAGTGATCCATCCCCGGCAAACTCCGGCCACACTCCCTGAAGCTTAGCTGCCACCCCCCGCATGATGTCGTCTGATAGTTTTACCACCGCAGTGAATGATCCCGCTTCGCTTGTGACGGTTACACGCATACCGTCATCTATGCCACGCTCCCGGGCATCTTCGGGGTGCATGGTCAAGCGGTCATCAGCGGACAATGCGGAACCTGCCTTCTGGGAATGAATGCGCTCTTTCGCATGGGGGGTGATAAGAAATAACGGATAATCTGCTGAGCAGATTCGCTGCTGGATGCGGGGATGGGGGGAACCTGTCATCTCCTGGTACGCCGCAGGAATCAGCTCTATCTTCCCCGATGCAGTAGGCAGCGGATGATCCTCCGGTGAGGCAATACATTCGCTGAGCCCGACAAAGGGTCTCTGGGGGATTTCCCAATAACCCTCTTCCAGGCAGGACTGCCGCGCGCCTTCAGGGAGCCCCGCCAGAGCGGCTTCAACCCACTGATGTGCTGTCCTGCCCTGGCTGTATGCATGGTAAAATCCCAGCAGTCGGGCAAGCTCGCAGCATATATCATAGTCGTGTTTGGTTTCTCCCGCCGGCTCCACTGCCTGTTCACTATAAAGCAGCAGTCCGGATTTGGAGGTGCACAGATCGCTGCGTTCAAGGAACATAGTCGCAGGCAGCACCACATCTGAAAACCTGCATGTGGGGGTCATAAAGTGATCGTGGGTCACCACGAAGTCCGCCGTCTCCAGGGCCTCCTTCACCAGCGCAATGTTGCTGCTCTGGCCCAGGAAATTCCCTCCAACGTTATATATGAAGGATATCGGCTGCCTGCGGCTGCGGTCCAGCACTGCCTCAGCCCACTGGTAGACCGGCACACCAGCGGGCTTTGGCGATCCTGGAATTCCCGGGGACATGCATGGTACAGGGATTTCAGGTCCCTCGTTCCATTGACCGCATCCCGCACTTCCTCCCCTCACCCCGACATTACCCAGGAGTGTCTGGAGCACTAGCCCCATACGGTCAGATTCCTCACCGCCGAGGGTTCGTTGGACCGAAAGTCCGGGCAGCAGTGAAGCAGGCCTGCACTTGATCATCCTTCTGGCAAGCTGGCTGATGCGTTGTGCTGGAATCCCGCATATGCCCTCGGCCCATTGCGGATTTTTCGGCACTCCATCGGCTTTACCCATGAGCCAGGAATCCATTGCCTGGTACCCCTCAGCAACACGAGCAACCCACGCTTCGTTGACCGCACCGCTGGCAATGACCTCATAGGCCAGCGCA
The DNA here is from genome assembly GCA_007128345.1 of Spirochaetia bacterium. Lineage (GTDB taxonomy): Bacteria > Spirochaetota > Spirochaetia > PWKH01 > PWKH01 > SKXS01. The sequence continues at coordinate 13,184 of SKXS01000108.1, read as the reverse complement.
GCCAGCAGTACCGAGTCAGTCCCGGGATATATAGGCAGCCATTCGGCGCCGCACATATCTGCGGAAGCCGTCCTCCGGGGATCCACAAGCACCGCAGGTATGCCCCGACTCTTCACTTCTTCGAGCACCTTCTCAGTTTCGCAGCTGAACCGCGTATCCGCGGGGTTGAACCCCAGCAGGATGATGAATCTGCTCTCCAGCACCGTCCTGATGTCGATACCGATATCGCTTCTGCCGAACAGAAGGGGCTTCATAAACGAAGCTGCCTGGCTGCTGTAGTTTCCCGTCGTATTGGTATACGTGCCGAGACCGGAAAGGAACCGTGCGGCAACCCTGGCAGTATGATGCACCACGCCCCTGCACGATCCGGATCCTCCGATGCGCATGACCGATTCGACCGCTCCGCGCTCGCGACGTGCATGAAGCTCTTCTGCTATGCGGTTCAGCGCTGTCTCCCATGAAACCGCATCAAATGATCCGCTCCCCCGTCTTCCCCTCCTCATGAGGGGCCTCAATAGCCGGTCGGGATGGTTCAGCAGCCGGTGCATGGCGTATCCCTTGGCGCACCCGCGCATGTAGGGACCTCTATGTGCATTGTCTGTGATGCGGGTAATTCTCCCGTCTTGTACTTCAGCTGTCAGGGGGCAGCCTGCCCCGCAGTCCTTATTGCAGGAAACATTCACAACCGTACGCGTGTGCATATCTGTACGATCCCTCCCCAGTGTGAGTATCTTGTCAACATACCATGGAACTCAACCCGTGAACATGGTATAGTTATTATACGCATAACCGATGCTGACGGAGGGAATCTAGTGGGTATGTTCCGCATTCACTTCACCTATGAAAAAAAAGAGATCGTACTGCTCGCAGAAAACCTGGATATGACCCATCCCTATTTCGTGTCCATAAAGAACATTGAACTGCCTAAGAGTAGTCCGCTTATCATAGACCCGAACCGGGATTCCGTTGAAAAACAGTTCGGTCAGGCATACCACCTGATGATTCCCTTCCAGTCAGTTACACTGATTGAAGAGCTCCCGGAGGAGAAGCACAAGGCTTCAAAGCATTTCTCCGTGGTGGATCGGAGTTCGGGAGATGATGAAAACGATGAAGAGCAACGGGAGCCCTAGAGAGCAGTACGCGGGAGGGAACCACGATGACAGAGAAGTCAAGTCCAAGGAAGCCGGTATTGATTACCTGGCTGGGGCATGCCAGTTTTTCCATCACCGGTACCCAGAAAATCTACGTTGATCCCTGGAAGATAGAGGGAGAGCCTGGGGACGGGGATCTGGTGCTGATCAGCCACAGTCATTACGACCACTGCTCGCAGGAGGACATACATAAAGTGAGTGCTCCCGGCTGCACGATACTCGCTGCGCAGTCCGTAGTGCAAGAAACCGGTTTAGGAGAGGCACTGCTTCCCGGCGGCACGTGGTCATGCAAAACAGTATCAATTACCGGGATTCCTGCATACAATATGCGCGCACCGTACCACAGCAGAAAGAAGCAGTGGCTGGGGTTTGTCATAGCCCTAGACGGCAGGACCATCTACTACGCAGGGGATACTGACCTGATCCCTGAGATGCAGGAACTCCCTCCCCTGGATGCGGCCCTGCTTCCCATTGGCGGCACCTACACCATGGATGCCGCCCAGGCTGCAGAGGCTGCCGCTGAGATGCAGCCGAAGCTGGTAATCCCCTACCACTGGGGAGATATAATCGGCAGCCTGACTGACGCCAAGGCCTTTCTTGCTGCCGCTCCTATGCCAGCAAGGCTTCTGGTTCCCGGTGAGCCGTGCAGCATTTCCTAGATCAGCGGTCCCTACATATTTACGATACCCCCGGGGCATGATAGCATGGACCAATGAAAACTATCATACAAGGCGCCTGCATCATCCCCATGACAGGAGATGAGCCGACCAGCATTACCGGAGATATCGCTATACAGGGTGACAGGATCATTGCAGTAGGCCCTGAAATTGCAGCTGCCGGTAATGACCGTATCATTGACGCATCTCGCTGCATCGCCATGCCTGGATTGGTGAATGCGCATACCCACCTTGCCATGACGCTGCTTCGCAACTGCGCGGATGACCTGGATCTCTTCACCTGGCTTAATGAGCACATCTGGCCCAGGGAAGCGCTGCTTACCCCTGATGATATCTATGCCGGGTCCCTGCTGGGGCTGGCCGAACTGATACGCGGGGGGGTCACTACCTACGCCGACATGTATTTTCATCAGGACGAGACTGTCCGGGCAACCCTGGAAAGCGGTATCAGCGCCAATATCGGAGCCACTATCATTGGGGATGAGGAGGAAACCCGAAAGCGCCTTCCAGTGCTTAAGGATCTCCACAGCAGATGGAACCAGGCTGAGAACGGACGCATCCGCATTGACGTGGCGCCCCACGCAATCTACACCTGCAGTGCCGGCAGCCTCACCCTGGCCCGCGATCTGGCCGCTTCACTGGGCACCATGCTGCATATCCACTTATCGGAAAGCATGAAGGAGCACCAGGACTGCATGCAGGCACATGGAAAGACACCCGCAGAGTATCTGTATGACCTCGGTATCTTTGAAGTCCCCGTCTATGCCGCACACTGCGTGCACCTGAGCCGGGAAGATGTGTCTCTTTGCGCGAAACTGGGCGTGAGAGTTGTACATAATCCGACGAGCAACCTCAAGCTGGCAAACGGTATCGCGCCGGTCCAGAGGTTTCTGGATGCGGGAATTCCGGTAGCCCTGGGGACTGACGGAGCTTCCAGCAACAATAACCTCAACGTGTTTGAAGAGATGCACATTGCCTCTGTGGTGCAGAAGGCCTCAACCGGGGATCCAAAATCGCTTAATGCCTATGACACTCTACGAGCTGCAACCGTCGGGGGGGCTAAGGCTCTAGGCCGTGAACATGAGATCGGCATGCTGAAACCCGGCATGATGGCAGACTTGATCCTGATATCAACGGATGCGCCGCACTTCGTTCCCCTGAACAACCCGGTTTCAGCGGTGGTCTATTCAGCACAGGCATCTGATGTTGCCACAGTGATTGCGCGAGGAAAGATGATTATGAGAAATCGTGAAATCCTTACCCTTGATATGGAAGAGGTCTACGCGCGGGCCGGTTCAAGCGCGGAGAAACTGCGGTTAGTCCGCTAAGTTACCGACAGGGTACCGTTCTGAGCAATAGCTATGGTCAAGGCTTTCCTGTCAAGCGTTTCCGGCACAGTAAATTCAGCGAGCAGCATATTCTTCTCCCAGAAGTAGAATACCGTTCCCTGTCTGAAGAGTTCTATCAGGGCTTCGCCTGGATCAATATAGAATGACCGGACACTTCGGTGAGAGACTTCCTCATTACGCACAAGAATACGCATGCTTCGCATGTTCTCCAGCTTGATTTTCCGGTAACGTGCACGTGAACGTTTCAATTTTGCAGCCGCAGTAAACGGAAATAAGCTTTTTGGCATGTACCCGGACTACCCCTCCCAGCAGAACCACACTCTTCTTTATTGCTGAACCATACTAGTACATAAAACAAAGCAGCTCTCCAACAGGTAACATCTTTAAGAACATTTCCTTAGGAGACCTGCACCTTATGAGACATAGTACCAACTATCAAAAAACTATGCAAGTTTTTTAATGGAAAACGTGGGGGGAGAAATTCAGAATGTGTCACTGCAGGCTTAGGCTACAGTGAGTGTTCCGTCTGACTTAAGAACTATTGATACCTCGTTGTTCCTGACATCACGGGGAAAGGAACATTCCTTCAATAAGGTGTTCTTCTCCCAGAAGTAGAATACCGTGTCCTTCTTGAAGATCTCCTCAAGCATCTCGCCTGGTTCAATGTAGAATGATCGTACATACCGGCTGGATACTTCTTCGTTCCTGACAAGCACGCGCATATGCCGCATGTTTACCAGTCTTGTCTTTTTATATCGTGAACTTGACTGCCTGAACTTCGAAGATACAGTAAAAAGAAACGAACTCCATGCCATATTACTCCTCCTTGAGTGCACCGTTATGCTTATATGACGGCACTATAATACATGAGTTCAGTGAGTACTTTTTTCTGTTATGCATTTATTAGATATGACTTTTTTCTAGAACGTAAACAAGACAATCATGGTACTCGTTACTATTAGTAGTTTATACAATGGTCTTTTTTTAATTCTAGAAACAACCAGCATGAGGTATGTCAGCAGAACCCGCAGTTTATTGATCTGAAAACACCTCGTACACCTATACTCATATTTTAGTGAGTGTTTGGCAATAATGCAAGGAGTCTCTGTGCAGATTTCTATTTTTTTTAGGTCTTCAGAAGTCCTTCAAAGGGTCGCATGTAACGGGGCAGAGACGCGCACCTATGGATCTTAGGGAGGCAGTTTCCGGTTTAGATACCTGCGCATCCTCTGTAGGTCAGCTCCCGTCTAAGGCATGGATGGAGCTGAAGACTATCTGCGCAGACTCAAGGAGGGTGCGAACAGCATCCATGCTGTCAGCACTGAAGCGCAGGGCGACACCGCAGTCGCTGGAGAACTGTCTCGGCGTGGGAATAAGCGCTGCGGTAAAGCCCTGTTGTCGGAGCAGTTTCTCCGACCGAATTGCTGCTGAAGTTGTATGGAACAATGCCACGGCGTGGTCACTCATGATCGTGATGCCTCCCTGACTGCATCAACGGTACGGTCTATCTCATCTAAGGTGGTAAAACATCCCGGCGACAATCGAACCGTACCTTCCGGGAAGGTACCAGCTGTCTTGTGAGCGGAAGGGGCGCAGTGCAGCCCTACCCTGCAGAGAATACCATGGCGTTCATCCAGCATCAAGCCGATTTCTGAGACCGTTTTTCCCCTGCAGGTAAACGATACCACCGCAACTGACTCTTTGGGATTCCGGGTTCCATGCACCGTAATATCCTGTATCGACTGAAGTCCCTCGATCAGCCGTGCAATGAGCTTCACCTCATGGGACCGGACGATATCCACGCCTCGGGATGTTACCCAGCTGATACCGGCAAGCAGTCCTGCCAGGCCGACGCTGTTGGGGGTACCGCTCTCAAACTTGTCAGGGAGGTCTTCAGGCTGGTACTCTTCCTTTGACCTGCTGCCGGTCCCCCCCCTGATTATTGGCTTGATCGCTGTACTGTCTACATGGCTGCCTATTACCAGGCATCCGGTGCCGGGAGGGCCCAGCAGCCCCTTGTGGCCGGTGCACGCAAGCAGGTCGATGCCCATGTCCTGCATGTCGATAGGCAGGGAACCCGCAGTCTGGGCTGAATCCACCAGCAGGAGCACGCCATGTTTCCTGCAGAGTTCAGCAATGCTCCCTATCGGTGAGATGGTTCCCAGGACGTTGCTTGCGTGATTGACCACTGAGAGGGTTATCCCGGATGCAATCTTTCTGGCGAAGTCGTCCAAGTCGACAGTACCGTCCTCTCTGCAGCATGCGGTACGGATGACCACTCCCCGTTTTTCCAGCTCCCGCAGAGGACGCATGACCGCATTGTGTTCAATGGCGGTGGTAAGCACCTGGTCTCCTTCCTTGAGCATGCCCATGAGCACATAGTTCAGCGCGTGGGTCCCGTTGTGGGTGAAGAAGACCCGCATCGGGTCTTTACTATTGAAGAACGTGCATACCGCTTCCCGTACCTCATACAGTGCTCGGGCGGCATCTACAGAAGCGCGGTGACCGGATCGGCCGGGGTTTCCCCCGACCGTCTCCAGGTATGCATGCATCGCCTCTATCGTTTCAGGCGGTTTCGGCCATGATGTAGCTGCGTTATCTAGGTAGATCATTTGTTCAGCACCACGGTGAAACTGCCGCTTTTATCATCCTGCCGTGAGGCGGTCCAGCCTGCTTTGTGTGCCGTCCGTTCCACGTTCTCCGCTGCAGTACTTGAATCAACCAGCACCTCAATGGTCCCTGACTTCACTTCATCTATCGCCCGCTTGGTGAGCAGTATCGGCTGCGGACACGATAATCCGCGTGCATCCACGTGTTTTTTCATTGCTTTCCTCCTGTTACGCTGCAGATTCGCGCATAGTCAGCCCGATGACGGTGCAGACTGCAAGACCTGTTATGACCGCGGCCGCGCTGTACGGCCCCGGTCCCGCTGGGGACGCGGCTATTGAGAAGAGATGGGCAAAGCCGGCTCCTACGATCATGCCGGTGATAAACACTGCCGAATCTCCGTCACCCTCCCCTGAAAGGATCAGCTGCCTCCCCGGACATCCGCCTGCCAGGGTAAAGGCTAACCCTGCCAGGGCCATCCCCAGAAAATTCCATATATGGCTGGCATGGGCAACCGGCTGACCGGTAAAACCGGGGCTGAACTGACCCAGAATGAGATTGGTCACCAGAGCTGCTGCTATGAGTGCAATTACCCCCCGCAGCAGGTGGGTATCCCGGGTAAGCAGAGTCTCCCTGATGGCCCCAACCGTGCAGAACCGGCTTCTCTGCGCGATGAATCCGACCAATACACCGACGGCCAGAGAAATGAGTATCGGCGCCCGTTGGCTGCCGGGTCCGGCTGCCGAGAAAAATATCGGTCCTACGGGATTGCCTTGTGCGTCCCGCCCGAAAAGCGGCGCGGCAATAAGCAGCACCAGCAGCACCAGCATGACTGAGGGCATCAGCCATCCTGCAGCCGACGGGGTTGAACGGTTCCTGCCGAGGGAATATCCCTTGCGCAGGAACAGCACCCCCAGGGCAATGCCTGCAGTGAGCCCGAGGATACCCGCCACCGCGTTCCAGTCACCACCGCTGAGCCGAAGATAGGCCCGCCAGGGGCATCCTAGGAACACGAGAGCGCCGAATACCGCGAATACGCCCAGGATGAACCGAACAAACGGCGCTGACCCGGTACGGGGTCTGAATTCCCTGAAGGCAAGCGATGCCGCCAGAGATCCTCCGACAAACCCGATGATCTCCGGCCTCAGGTACTGTACTACGGCCGCCTGATGCAGACCGAGGGCTCCGGCGATGTCCCGATTGAAGCATACGACGCACACACCCATGTTGGCGGGGTTGCCAAGGCGCACCAGCACGGGTGCCAGAATACCGATAATTATCCCCGTCACAACGGGACCCCACTTGGATGTGAGCAACTTTGAGATGTTCGACATGAGTAACTCCTTAGGTATGATGTTTTATCCCCAGCTAGGGGAACCATACCTTAGGAATCCATGAACAGTTTACCGGCTGCTCAGGGGAAAAGCACGATTCGCACCGCATTCGGGGATACATGTAGAGGTGCACCACGTGCACCGGTGGTGCAGAACTCAGGTTCTGCGGTACGCGGTCATCTTTATACCCCCTTGCAGTTTAAAATAGCACGGCCTGCCTGCCGTGAGTAACCAGGTGCCAGTATACACAGGAGAAGTCAATGGAGTCAATTGATTTTTCGTCCTCTTCTTCAATCTTGTCCTGCTGTATCACCAGGCTTCTCAGCGGCAAGGTGAATGCTCTTTTTTCAGACACGCCGCTCAGTGCAGTGCCGCCTGAGAGATGATGCAGGAAATCAGCAGATCTGCTGTGCCGAGAGGTACGCAAAGAACCTTGACCCCCCGCAGCGGTTCATACTACTATTGGCCTTACTGTTCCAGGAGCTGATTCCATGCCGACACAACGGATTGTCTTCACTGCCCTCGCTGCAGCCCTCATCGCGGTAGGCGCGTACGTGGCTGTGCCCGTCGGGCCGGTTCCGGTAACCCTCCAGACCCTCTTCCTCATCACGGTATCCCTTCTCGGGGGCTTCAGGATTGCCCTCTCAGCCTCCCTGCTCTACCTGCTCATGGGTGCTGTCGGGCTCCCTGTATTCTCGGGAGGCACCGGCGGAATAGCCCATTTCTTCAGTCCCACCGGCGGATACCTCATCGGCATGGTCCCTGCTGCATGCATTGCCGGCTTCTTCGGCGATCAGGCATCGTGCTTCAGGAACACCTCACGGACAACGTGGCTCATATGGGCCCTGCCTGGAGCACTCCTCGCTTCCCTGGTGATCTATATGACTGGAGTTCCCTGGCTTAAAGCGTCCCTCGGGATCACCTGGGCCGGTGCCGCTGCTGCCGGCATTATTCCCTTCATTATCGGGGATGTGCTGAAGATTGCCGCCTCCCTGGCCCTTGCATGGATATTCTCTGACCGTGCCTCTTTACTTCTGTCAGCCGGCAGGGAGGATTGAGCTATGGCGCTTCTTGAGGTGAAGAACCTCTCCTACCGGTTTCCCGACGGCACCTGGGCGCTCAAGGATATCTCCTTCTCCCTCAACACTTCGGAGTTCCTCGTCATCTCGGGGAAGAACGGATCGGGAAAGACGATGCTGCTGCGGTGCCTCAAGGGACTCTGCAGGCCCCAGGAAGGAACTATCAGCATTGCAGGAACCGTTGCCTCCCGCCGGGTAAGAAGGGAAATTGGGCTTGTCTTTCAGGATACCGACAGCCAGCTGGTCGCCCAGACAGTGGAGCGGGATATTGCCTTCGGCCTTGAGCAGATGGGTCTGCCTGATGATGAGATCAACTCACGGGTGCATGCGGCCCTTAACCAGATGGACCTCTTTAGCCACAGGAGACAGCGGCCGAGGACGCTCTCTGGGGGAGAGAAGCGCAGACTCACCATAGCCGGAGTCCTGGCTATGGACCCGAGTATTATCGCGCTGGACGAGCCCTTTGCCAACCTGGACTATCCGTCGGTTATCCATGTGCTTGAGCATATTGTTTCGCTGCGCGGGCAGGGACATACGGTCATCGTGGTGACCCATGAGGTGGAGAAGGTCCTCGCCCATGCAGACCGGCTCATGCTGCTGGACCAGGGGAAGCTCGTCGCTGAAGGAAAGCCTGATGAGGTGATTATCCACGCCCCGGCATGCGGGGTGCGGATCCCGCCGGGAGTGACGGCAGGGGAGATGACATGGCTGAAACCCTGATATTCCACTGCACCAGCAGGGATACTGTCCTGCACCGCCTTGATGCTCGTACAAAGCTCCTCATCCTCCTGGTGCAGAGCGCAGTCACCGTTACCCTGCCGCTGCATGCTGCGGCGGTGCCCCTTGCAGCGTCTATCGGTCTTGCGCTGTCTGTCCGCATCCCTGTACGGACCTATCTGAGGGAACTCAAGGTCTTTGCCCTGCTGGCCCTGCTCATCGCAGGGGGACGGTATGTAAGCACCGGTATCTGGGAGGAATCTATCACTGCGGCGATGCGCTTCTCCCTGGTGGTCATCCTGGGGCTGCTCTTTATGGACTCCACATCCCCGGATGAAACTGCTTCGGCGCTCTATCGGTTTCTCTCTCCGGTATCCAAGACCTTGGCATCGGCAGCTTCGGTACGGCTCATGCTCACTCTCTCGCTGATACCGGCAATACTCGACAGTGTAAAGGAGATCCGGGAGGCACGCCTCTCCCGGGGAGACAGCCCGGGAAGGCGGCCGCTGAGATGGATGGTATCCTTTTCGTCGCAGGTGCTGGAGACGGTATTTGACAAAGCGGCTTCACTCAGCGATGCGCTGGATGCTCGTGGATTCACTCAATCCTTCAAGCCGGTTCCGTCCGCCTACAGCTGGAGGGATGCGGCAGCGTGGTGCCTGTTTATCTTCTGTACGCTCTTAAGCTTGGTTATCATGCAGCTATAGCAGGAGATGTGACGCGTCCTGCATCATCAGCTGCCTCAGCTTTTTCGGGTAATACGTAGTTACGGCGAAGACGCCCATACGCAGCATATCCTGCATCCGGGATTCACTATCTACAGTCCACACCGACACCGGAAGAAACCTTCTCCTCGCGTAATCCACGAGATAGGGCCTGCACATCGTATAGTCGATGTTGATGCCGCAGCTTCCAATGGCTGCGGCAGTCCTGCACAGTGAGTTAACGTACAGGCGGTACTGCTCCTCCTCAAGGGAAGACGGATCATGGTAGGCATTCAGCAGCACCTGGATCTTCGGATGATTCTGTTTCACCAACCTGGCCCATTCGGTACTGCAGCCGGAGAGCACCACGTGGTCTAAAAGCCCGAAGGTGCTCACGCGTTTCTCCAGTTCCCCGATACCGCGGATATCCTTCATGTCCAGGTTGAGCATGCACTGCTGTTCCCTGATGATATCCAGTACATCCTCCAGGGGAGTCAGCTCCATCGCATGGGTTCGGGCAAACGAGACCAAAGCCTCGTAGGGGTGATCCGACACAGTAAGATGGGAACCGTCCGGTCCAGGGAGCGACGGATTGTGGATGAGCACCGGCATGCCGTCTGATGAGGTGCGTATATCGACTTCTATGATGTCTGCTCCGGCCTCAATGCCTGCAATAACTGAATCGACAGTGTTCTCTATGCTGCCTTCACATCCGGCATGCGCGGTTACTAATGTACGGTATCTGCAGGACATATGCGCCTTCCGCCTGCTACTTCAGGCTCATCGAGAACCCTTCCGTCAGCTGCCGGTAGACAAAGTTGGAGAAGATGAGGATGGGCAGAGAAGAAAGCAGTCCTATTGCCATGAGTTCACCCCACTGGGTGGCGTACTCGCCGATGTACCGGGATATCACGACGGGGAGGGTGAGCAGCCTCGGGGTACGCACAAACAGCAGTGCAAAGAGGAACTCGTTCCACGCGAGAATCAGGCTGAATATGGAGGTCGCTATTACTCCGGTACGCACTAAGGGCTCCACAATGGAGAAGAGCACCCGCTGGGGAGACGCCCCATCTATGGTAGCAGCCTCCTCAAAATCCACAGGGAGCGACTTGAGAAACCCGTAGATGATCCAGATTGAGTATGGCAAGGTGTAGATCTGGAATGCCACCACCAGCCCGGGCAGGGTGTTTATGAGCTTCACCTGGTTGAATACCGTAAACAGGGGGACCGCCAGCACGATGGGCGGCAGGATACGGACTACCAGTACCCAGATGAGGAAGAGCTTGTTGATCTTCAGGGGGAACTTAAATCTCACCAGTGCGTAGGATGCAAGGAAAGCCAGGACAATGGAGAAGAAGGTCGATGCCACTGCCACCACCACGGTATTGAAGAAGTTTCCCCAGATGCCCGCCTGGAAGACCTTTACGTAGTTCTCCAGCGTCGGTGCCTCAGGAAAGAAGGTAGGCACCGGTCTGATCACCTCTCTTGGATTCTTCAGCGAGGTGTTCACCATCCAGTAGATCGGAACCAGGATGACGGCCAGAAAGGTGATGAGGATGATCCAGAAGACGGCACGCTTGAGAAAGAATTTCAATCGGTACATCAGCTTTCCTCCTTCAGCAGCTTGCGCACGTAGAAGAGCGCAAGGAACGCAACAAAGAAGAGCGTCATCACCGAAGCGGCACTGGCTCTCCCGAAGTTGAAGAAGGAGAATCCTTCCCGGTAGATGAAAAACGACAGCGTCTGGGTGGCGTTTGCTGGCCCGCCTCCGGTGAGGGCGTAGACTTTATCGAAGAGCCGGAAGGTGTCCAGGGTACGGAGCATGAGCACCAGGAGTATCTGCCCTGACAGAATCGGCAGGGTGATCCTCATGGCAATCTGGTCTCCCCTGGCGCCGTCGATGCGGGCTGCCTCAAAGAGTTCTCCAGGAATGGATCCCATCCCCGCCTGGATGATGAGGTAGGCAAAGGGGGTCCACTGCCAGATATCTACGAGAATAATGGAGGTAAGCGCAACGTTGCGGTCGGTAAGCCATCCCACGGGCTCCAGTCCCAATTGGCCCAGGATATAGTTGAACAGTCCGATCTCGTAATGAAAGAAGGTCGACCACACCGCACAGATCACCATAGTGGAGATGATCATGGGAAATATGATGATAAGTGATGCGGCGCGCTTGCCCCTGAAGGATCCGTAGAGCAGGAATGCCAGCAGCACGCCGAGGAAGACCTCCAGAAAACTGGCACTCAAGGTGAAGATCAGCGTATTGATGAAAGAGCGTCTGAAAAGATCCTCGCCTATGATGCGCGAGTAGTTCTCCAGGCCGATGAATTCACGGACCCCGGATATAAAGTCATAGCTGAAAAACGAGTTATAGACGATCGTTCCGATTGGGTATGTAGTGAGAAACAGAATAAGCAGCAATGCTGGTGCAAAGATGATGTAGAAGAAAGAATTATAGGCAATCCTGTCCTTGTCCTTCATATCAGGGTCCTTTTACAGCAGGCATTCCGGGACGTATGGAGCGCCCCGGAATGCGCAACCATGTTATTTAATGATCTCTTCCACACGCCTCTGGATCTGGGTCAGGGCCTCAGATGCTGAGACTTCTCCCACCAGGGCACGCTGCAGGTAGTCTCCAAACACCGACTCAATCTGGGACCAGTAGTCGGTCCGAGGCCTGACGGAACCGGATATCTGTCCATCAAGCTGTGCGGGGTACCAGGGGTACTTCTCTTCCAATTCAGGAATTTGGTGGACGCTATGGCGTGTTGGGGGAATACCGGTCTCATCAGCCATCATCTCCTGTACCTCGGCGCTGGTAAGAAACTGGATGAAGTCAAATGCCGCATCCTGGTTGCGTGAGTCCTTGGGAATACCTACCATCCACGCGCCGATCATGGAGGACGAGGGGTTCACCTGTCCCGGATGTGCTGCTATGGTGACCTTTCCCACTACTTCGGAAAGTTCCGGGTTTTCAAGGTCCCCGATCCAGCCCGGCCATACTTCGATAGCCATAGCTCCTGCGCCTGACATAAGGGCATCCCGAACCTGGGTTGACTGGTAGGCCGTCACACCGCGGGGAGCAAACTCGGCGAGTTCAAGGAAGAACTCCACGGCATTTTCAGCTTCAGGAGTGTTGAATGCTGGCTTGCCGTCAACAAGGATGTCGGCGCCGAAAGCCCAGAATATCGGCAGGAAACCGGTTACGATGGGATTTCCCTGGACGCCCCGGAAGAGCACAGGAACCATATCAGGTTCGTTCTCGCTCACCATTGTTGCGACATCGAGCACATCATCCCACAACTCGAGCTTGTCGTATCCGTACTTCTGTACAATGTCATGGCGATAGGCGAAAAGCGCCACGTTCCCTACGTGGGGAAGTGCGTAGAGGGTGCCGTCCGGGTAGGGATAGCGGCCTACATTCACCATGTTCTCCACCAGGTCAGAGTCGATAGTCAGGTTCTTCTCCCGATACATCGCATCGAGATCCACCAGCCAACCAGCCTCCTGAATCCTAGGCAGAAAGGGGTCGTCAATCAGCAGGACGTCGAATGCCCCTGTGCCCC
>SKXS01000091.1 GCA_007128345.1 Spirochaetia bacterium | reverse complement strand
ATCTGCCTTGTCTTCGGCAGGGAGACTAAGGGGCTGCCTGAGGACCTGCTGCGCTCACACTCTCAGCAGTGCGTGCGCATACCCATGCTGCAGGGCTCTCGATCGCTGAACCTCGCAAACTCCGTGGCGGTGGCGGTCTATGAGGCCCTGCGCCAGCGCGGTTTTCCCGGGATGGCACAGCGCAGCACCTATTTCAAGGAGGTCATTACATGAGGTTTGCATCAGTTTCATGCATCGGATGCGGAAATATGGGAAGTGCGTTCATGCGATCCATTGCCCGGGCATTCCCGGACGTTTCACGCTGCGCCTTCGACACCGACACAGAGAAGCTCAAGGCCATGGACGCTTCTCCCTGTACGGATGAACGGGATGCCGCAAGCAAGGGAGATATCATCATCCTGGCGGTGAAGCCCCAGGTGCTCAGCCAAGTCTGCGTGAAGCTTACGTCCCTGGAGAATCGGCGGTATGTATCGCTTGCGCCGGGATTCACCACCGCACAGCTCTCTGCAATGCTTGGGACCCGGGATGTGGTGCGGTTCATGCCCACCATTGCAGCTGCGGTCTCCGCCTCACCTGTGGCGGTCTGCTGGGATGAAGCAGACCCTCCCGACTGGAGCGGCGACGCCCTGGAGCTTGCGGGCTGTGCAGGGACAGCCATGCATATACCGGAATCGCTCATGGCCTCCTTCATCGGGGTCTCCGGGTCCGGAATTGCCTATGTGCTGCAGTTCATCCATGCCCTCGCATTGGGGGGCGTACAGGCGGGTCTGCCCTACCGGAGGGCTGTGGAACTCGCTTCAGCCACCCTGAGCGGTGCGGCAGCCCTGCTTGAAGAGACCGGCGCCCATCCCGCAGAGCTGGTCACCCAGGTCACCTCCCCCGGAGGGACCACCATCGAAGGCATCCATGCCCTGGAGGAGGGGGGATTCACCGCATCTGTGATGAACGCCGTGACCCGCAGCGCACGCAAGTCAGAGACTTTCTCAAAACCCCCTGGAGATACTGCCCCATGATAGATCTCAAACTCCTGAAGGAACGATACGAAGAAATCAAGCAGAATATTGCCGACAGACATATGGACGTGGACCTCGATGATGTGCTTTCCCTCCAGCAGAAGCGAAACGAACTCATCCGCGAGGCTGAAACCCTCAGGTACGAACGCAACGAACAGGGAAAACAGATGAAGCAGCGGCTCAACCCTGATGAACGCTCAAAACTCATCGAGTCGGGCAAGCAGCTGAAGATCCGCATTGCTGAGATTGAGGGCGAGCTTGCGGATACCGAACAGCGGTACATGGAACTTGCCTCCCGGATACCCAACTTTGCCCATCCTGATGCCCCGGTAGGCAGGGAGGATACGGACAACCGCGAGATCTCCCGCTGGGGAGATATCCCCAGCTTCTCCTTCACTCCGAAGGACCACATGGAGCTGGCTTCAGAGCTTGACCTCATCGACTTCGATGCCGGGGTGAAGGTCACGGGAACCAAGTTCTATTTTCTGAAAAACGAAGCGGTCTTCCTTGAGCTTGGCCTGCAGCGGTATGCCCTGGACATCCTGGGTTCAAAAGGGTTCGTCCCCATGGTCACCCCGGATTTGGCAAAGCAGTCCGTCACCGCAGGAATCGGGTTCAATCCCCGGGGAAGCGAGAGCAATATCTATACTCTTGAGGAGGAGGACCTCTGCCTGGTGGGCACCGCGGAGATCACCCTGGGGGGCTACCATGCCAACGAGATCATTCCCGCGGAGAATCTCCCGGTCAAGTTTGCGGGCATCTCCCACTGCTTCCGCAGGGAAGCGGGGGCCGCAGGCCAGTATTCCAAGGGGCTCTACCGGGTGCACCAGTTCTCAAAGGTTGAGATGTTTGTGATCACCCTGCCCGATGAGAGTGAGGAGATGCACCAAGAGCTCCTTGCCCTGGAGGAGGAGATTTTCCAGGGGCTTGAGATTCCCTACCGGGTGGTGGACACCTGCACCGGGGACCTCGGAGCGCCGGCATACCGGAAGTTCGACCTGGAGGCATGGATGCCCGGCAGGGGGGACGCGGGCGACTGGGGTGAGATAACCAGCACCTCGAACTGTACCGACTACCAGGCACGGCGATTGAAGGTGCGCACCAAGATCGACGGATCCACCGTGCACGTCCATATGCTCAACGGCACCGCCCTGGCAGTCTCCCGGGCGCTCATCGCCCTCATGGAGAACCACCAGCGCTTTGACGGGAGCATTATGATTCCTCAGAAGCTTGTACCCTATGTAGGGTTTGACAAAATCCGGAGGTAGCAGATGAGCGCACCCTGCGGTCTCATAACCGACTTCTATGAGCTGACCATGGTTCAGGGATACTACCTCGAGGAAAACTATCCAGAGGTGGTATTCGACCTCTTCTACCGCTCCCAGCCCTTCGGCAGCGGATTTGCCATCTTCGCGGGTCTCCAGGACGCCCTGGAGGGCATCAGGAACTTCACCTTCTCGTCTGAGGACATCGACTACCTCAGGAGCCTGGGCAACTTCAGGGAATCCTTTCTCACCTACCTGAAGGACTTTCGTTTCACCGGTGATATCTACGCCATGGATGAGGGGAGCGTGGTGTTTCCCGGGGAGCCGCTGGTACGGGTCCACGGGAATCTTATCGAGGCGCAGCTTATCGAGAGCTATCTGCTGAACGTCATAAACTTCCAGTCCCTCATCGCCACAAAGAGCGCCCGGGTGGTCAATGCCTCCGGGGGCGGAAAGGTCATCGAGTTCGGTCTCAGGCGGGCCCAGGGACTCGACGGAGCCATGTCGGCAACCCGGGCGGCCTATATCGGGGGGGTGGCAGGAACCTCGAACACCCTGGGGGGCAAGCGTTTCGGGATCCCCGTCATGGGGACCATGGCCCATTCATGGGTCATGGCCTACCCGGATGAGCTGGAGTCTTTCAGGAGGTTTGCGGGGATCTACCCCGACACCGCGATCTTGCTCATTGACACCTACGATACCCTCAACTCAGGTCTCAAACATGCTATCACCGTGGGCAAGGAGCTCAAGAAGCAGGGCAAGCGCTTGGGGGTGCGTATCGACAGCGGGGATCTGAGCTATCTGAGCAAGAAGGTCCGCAAGGCTCTGGATGCTGAAGGACTCTACGACGCGCTGATCACCGTATCCAACGACCTCAATGAGGAGATCATCCACCAGCTGGTGGCAGAACGTTCTCCCATAGATGCCTGGGGTGTGGGCACCAATCTGGTCACCGGGGGCAGCCAGGCCGCCATGAACGGAGTATACAAGCTCTCTGCCAAGAAGAACGGCGGAGCCTTCGTACCTACCATGAAACTCTCCAACCATGTGGAGAAGACCACCAATCCGGGGATCAAGCAGGTCTTCCGGTTCTTCAGCGGCAGCGAAGCCCTGGGGGACCTCATCATCCTGGAGGAGGAGGGACCGCTTAAGATCGGAGAGCCCTATACATTCAACCATCCCCTTGTGGAGCACCAGCGGTTCATCATGAGGAAGCAGCGCTACACGTACCTGAAGCAGATGCTCCAAAAGAAAATGGAATCAGGTACTGTACTGGAGCATCCTACCCTTGAGGAGATCCGCACGCATGCACAAGAGGGCCTCGCTTCATTGGATGACACCTATAAGCGGATCATAAACCCACATATCTACAAGGTCTCGATATCAGACAGGCTGAAGGAGCTCAAAGGGGAGATGATTCACCAGTTCAGGAAGGAATTCCAGCAGTAGCTGCTATTCAGCTTCGATAAACCCCTCAAGGGCGTCGGCCAAGGCCGTGACGATGCGCTTCTGGTATGCTTCGTCGGTCAGCTGCCTCAGTTCATCCACGTGTGTCATGAATCCCGTCTCAATGATCACCGCAGGCATCACCGTCTGGGTAAGCACGTAGAAATCGGACTTCCGCACCCCGCGGTTGGGTGTATGCTCACCTACAGATGCGTCAAGGTATTCCACAAGTGTCTCTGCAAGGGTGAGGGTCGCTTCCCTCAACTCCGATGCCATGGCACGGTTAAGGGAAGCAGTAAGTGCGCGTACCGCGGCATCGTCGGTCACCGGCGAGACGAACTGGGTGTGCCGCTTCTGCTGGTCCACCCACACCTCAAATCCCCGGGCCTCCGTGGAAGCCGCCGCATTGGCATGGAGGGACACGAAGATCTTGCTCTTCCCCTGCTCCACCGGCGCCTCGTGGGCCAGTGCCGCACGGCGAGCGAGGGTGAGATAGAGATCTTCCCGCCTGGTAAGGACTATACGGAGGTCAGGAAACCGCTTAGCAAGCTCCGCTTCCAGATCCAGGGCGAGGGCCAGGTTCAGATCCTTCTCAAAGATTGTATGCAGTGTCCCGTCTTCCCCGATGTGAATTCCCCGGGCGCCTGGGTCAGTACCTCCATGTCCCGGATCTATGATCACCGTACCCACAGGCAGGGAAAAGAAGCGGCCGATAACCGGCAGAGGATGCTCAAGGGGAGATGCGT
>SKXS01000101.1 GCA_007128345.1 Spirochaetia bacterium | reverse complement strand
CCGTCTTCATTTGGCGTAGTCCAATCATCGTAGTCAGGAGCCCTCCTGTCATGGGGAATGCCGTTGTCCAGTTCAGCCCCGATGCCGATAAGAAAGACGGATCCAAGCTCCCGGCACACCAGGTCCTCACGCTCTTTTGCACTTGTATGTGGATACCTGGATAGCAGTTCCTGCGTATGGAGAAAATGAATGTCGCTGCTGAGCACAGGATCAACATGGAAAAATTCGCAAAGGTACTGTTCAGTTGATCGCATCACGCTGTAGATTGTCCTCACGGTCTCCTTCAGGTATGCCAGATTCCGCTGCCGGGCGTCCATGACATGCTCCCAGTCCCATTGATCAACGTAAACTGAGTGCATGCCTGTCCGCAGGTTCTCTTCATCAGGCCTCAGGGCGTTCATGTCGGTATACAGGCCCGAACCAGCAGGAATGCCGTACTGCGCAAGGGCCATACGTTTCCATTTAGCCAATGAATGGACAATCTCACATGCAGTCCCAGGAATATCCAGCACCTTGAATTCCACCGGGCGTTCAGTCCCGCTGAGGGTGTCCTGGATTCCGGAGTTCTTCGGTACAAACAGAGGTGAAGATACCCGGTAGAGATTCAGCTGCAGAGCCAGTTGGTCCTCAAAATGCCTTTTGAGATGCAGGATCGCCCGTTCGGTTTCCAGTACATTCAGCTGCTTCATTGGTACATACGCTCCTTTTGCTGAAGAATTATCCTGTTGCATTCTGTTCACGGCATACAGCAGAGTCAATTTCTCGCATAATCACATCAGCATAGAGCTGCGCCCCGCGATCGTTCAGGTGCACACCGTCTATGGTCAGATGCAGATCCCGTCTGATGCTTATACGTTCAGCACCCTGGGGCAGGCGGGAGATTATGCCGTCGACAACAATGCCACGCACGTTAAAATTCTTGTAGCTGCTGCCGCCGTACTTGAGTTCCGCGTCAAAGGCATCCCCGATATCAGCTACAGCGATGCCGGAATCCAGCGCAGCCCGTTTGATGGCGGCATTGTACTCCCTGCGCAAAGTATCTTCCCTTGAGTCAGGGCTCTCAGTTATGCAGGAAAGGGTAAGTACGAGTATTTCGCCGGAAGTCTGGCGCATCAGATTATGCAGGGTATGCCGGTACACCCGCTCAAATGCTTTTACGCCAGAGGTGGGTACGCTCCCGCGCTGTTTGAGTATGCGATAGAAGATTCTGAAAGGCAGCGATCGCTCAGCAAAGGATGGGAGAATGATGTCATTGTGGCCGGCCTGGAAGATGAGCAGATCGACGTCCCCGCGTTTCCTCAGAAACCTGAGGGTACGTTTCGTAATCCCCTTGAGGGTATCACCCCCGAGTCCCAGATTGATATATCTATGTTCCGGACGCTGCTGCTGCAGCAGCCGGATGTAGCTTCTCCCTGTTATTCCTTCGGTAATGCTGTCTCCGGCAACAAGTATGTTCATAGCTTTATGTTCCTTCAAGGACCCATAGTACCGTCAAGGGAAATGCATGTCCAGATGATTCTTGGACTGTACTGTACAGCAGAGCTTGTAAGAATGCTCGGCAGCAAAGATTAAGTTCTTCAGATATGCAGGCACATCCCCTGCAAGAAATGACATTCATGCATTCAGCAGCAAAGCGTATGATGATAAGTGAATGAATGTTCAGCAGCAGCTGTATCTTCTGCACATTATATATTGTGCCGACGACAGTAAGGAATCCCGGTATAAAGCAGCACATTGCAGATACCAGCGTTACCGGACCATATATGTTCATGAGCGGGTAGCCACATTTTACACTCTATTAGCTTACTAATTATATATTATCAAAGTATACGCAGTATCTTGATTGATGTCTCGTCAAAAAATACGGAAATCATGATACGTGCATCTATGCAAAAGGGCAAATGTAATGCTCCAAACATATATTATATATTTCTTTTTTTCCTTATATAATATGCATATATCACATAAAACAAACAACAAATCAGATCACGTATATAGGAAATCTGGACTCATGCATTCAATTATTTTCATTTTATATCAAACAGACTCTTGATTATTTGTTAATTTATACTTAGTATACTAATTATAAATGAATTAATTTGGAGGAACTATGAAGCACTTAAAAACTATTGCATGCATCGTAACTATTGCTTTGCTTGCACCGGCAGCCGTTTTCGCGGCAGGGCAGCAGGAAGCAGCGGACACCATATCTTTTGCCGGCTCAGGGGGATATCCTCCCTTCAACTACTTCACTGAAGACGGGAGCACGGTTATCGGGTTTGACGTTGATGTTGCCAGCGAGATTGCAGAAAGGCTCGGAAAAGAGCTCAACTATGTAACTACTTCATGGGATGGCATCATTGAAGGGCTTCGTGCAGGTCGTTATGAAGGCATACTGGGAAGCATGGGGATTACCCCGGCCCGACAGGAACGGGTAAACTTCTCTACACCGTATTATTATTCAGGTCCGCAGCTTATTGTCCGTGAAGACAGCGGTATATCAGGTCCGGAGGATCTTGATGAAAACTCAGTTATTGGCCTGGTAACCGGAACAACCTTTGAAGATGACGCAAATAATCTTGGCGTCCGGGTAAGTCTCTACGAAGACGACAACCAGACCTTAATGGAACTGATCAATGGACGTGTGGATGGAGTACTGACTGACAGGATCGTAGGACTCAATGCTATATCTGCCCTCCCCAGAGGCGATGAACTGATACTTGTAGGTTCGGTACTGCGGACAGAACGTATGGGTGTGGCATTGCGGCTTGGAGACGATGACCTGCTTGAAAGGGTCAACCAGGCGCTGGCCGATATGCGTGATGACGGAACGATGACGGCCATCAGCGAAAAATGGTTCGGTGAAGGCGTTGACATTACGGTGGAGTAGCCAATAGTGGACCGCATCATACCATGGGATTTCAGCGTAATCCCGGAAAAGTTCATGCTTTTCCGGGATGCCGCTTTGTATACCCTGCAGATAACCACAATGGGCATTCTTGTAGGGCTGGTTCTGGGACTGATCGCTGCGCTCATGAAGATTTCGAATCAGCGTGTGGTTTCAGGACTCGCAGGGTTCTACATCTTCATCATCCGGGGAACGCCTCTGCTGCTCCAGCTTTTCATCATATATTACGGTATGACTACCATAGTCACCATTCCCCCATTTCCGTCAGCGGTTATTGCGCTGGGGGTGCACAACGGCGCGTATATCGCCGAGATATTCCGTGGATCCATCCAGTCCATAGATTACGGGCAGATGGAAGCGGCCAGGAGCCTGGGGATGCCGAAGCCCCGGGCAATGAGGAGAATCATCCTGCCCCAGGCTTTCAAGCGGGCGGTACCGCCGCTCGGCAACCAATTTATCATAGCCCTGAAGGACAGTTCACTGGCAAGCACTATTGCTGTACCGGAACTGCTGCTCAGGGGGCGCCAGATGGGATCATCAACATTCATGTACATGGAAATGCTCATCATTGTAGCCATCTGGTACTTACTTATGACCAGCGTCCTGACCTACGGGGTCCATCGTCTGGAAAAGAGAATGAGGGTTAGTGACCGTGTCCATACATGATCAGCCTTTAATACGTATAAAACGCCTGAACAAGTGGTACGGAGATCTGCATGTCCTCCGTGATATCGACCTAGATGTTCAAGAACAGGAAGTGGTGGTCATCATCGGTGCCAGCGGCTCTGGGAAAAGTACCCTGCTTAGGTGCATCAATCATCTGGAGCGTGCTCAGAAGGGCACCATCACCTTCGACGGGAAGCCGATACGTACCTCAGAAAAGGTGATCAACCGTTTCCGTCAGGAAATGGGAATGGTGTTTCAGCACTTCAACCTGTTTCCCCACATGTCGGTAATCGGGAATATTATGGAAGGGCCGGTCCATGTCAAGCATATGCCGAAACATGAAGCTCGTGAATTGGCCATCCATCTTCTCGATAAAGTAGGTCTTGGTGATAAAACCGACACCTATCCTTCCATGCTGTCAGGCGGCCAGAAGCAGCGGGTGGCTATTGCCCGCGCACTTGCCATGGAACCCCGGGTCATGCTCTTTGATGAGCCGACCAGCGCTCTGGACCCTGAACTCGTCGGTGAAGTTATCAAGGTGATGGAAGACCTGGGAAGAGAAGGCATGACCATGGTCGTGGTCACCCACGAGATGTGGTTTGCCAGAGAGGCCGCCCATCGGGTGGTATACATGGATGAAGGGTCCATCCTTGAGGAGGGCACCCCCGAACAGATGTTTTCCTCTCCCGAAAATGAACGGACCAAGACGTTCCTGCGGCAGATACTGCCTCAGGAGGAAGCCCCGGTAGGAGCTTAGCTGGCTCTAAACAGGGCGGCAGGCCAGGATGATGCATCCTGCCTGCCTTACCGTGATTCGATCAGGATGGATCCTGCTGACGGTTTACATGACGCAGGAATGTCCCTTGCTCATAGTCAAGAAATGCCTGGCGCAGCTCATCCTTGGTATTCATCACGATGGG
>SKXS01000245.1 GCA_007128345.1 Spirochaetia bacterium | reverse complement strand
T
Organism: Spirochaetia bacterium; assembly: GCA_007128345.1. GTDB lineage: Bacteria > Spirochaetota > Spirochaetia > PWKH01 > PWKH01 > SKXS01. Next base: position 15,503 of record SKXS01000245.1, on the reverse strand, counting down.
TGGGGAAGCGGTATTTTCACGGTGTCTCTCAGCAATGAAGGATGAGCGTGTGCGGGCTTCCAAGCTGCTGAAGGGACCACAATCATCATTCACCGGCGACAAGAAGGCCTTTATTGAGGATATCCGCCAGGCACTGCTGGCATCCAAGATTGTCTCCTATGCCCAGGGCTACATGCTCATGAGGGAAGCGGCAAAGGAAATGGGGTGGAACCTTAATTTCGGCGGTATAGCCCTCATGTGGCGGGGCGGCTGCATCATTCGAAGCGTCTTTCTTGGCAAGATCAAGGATGCCTATGACAAGAATCAGGAGCTCTCCAACCTGCTTCTGGACGACTACTTCATAGGCGTCATCGAACGCTGCCAGAAATCCTGGAGGAAGGTGGTGTCCTGGGCAGTGGAGCAGGGACTCCCGGTCCCCGCATTTGCTACGGCGCTCAACTTCTACGACGGCTACCGGTGTGATCGACTTCCAGCAAACCTGCTGCAGGCGCAGAGGGACTACTTCGGAGCCCACACCTATGAACGGATCGACCAGCCTCGGGGCAAGTTCTTCCACACAAACTGGACCGGCACCGGCGGAGATGTGTCAGCATCCACCTACGAGGTGTAGGGGCACGCATATATCTGAACGTACATGCTAACAGGCAGGCAAGAGACCTGCCTGTTAGCATCTCATGCTTACGGAAGTAGGCGACTACACCCGATTTCCCTCTGCCCCTTCTTTTGTGGTATGGCTCGGGCTGGTTCCTCCGGAATCCTCTTCAGGAGGCCACATACAGAAAGGAAAGCTTACTAAGGGGCGGGAAACGAAAACCTGCGGAAACTGCTTACAGAAGCATCCTGGCATTATCTGTGCCGGGGAAATCATAAGAGTCCTGAGAAACAGCCAGGAAGTGTGTTGTACAGATCGTCAGCGATGTGCTGGGTATGGAAATTCACGTGAGTGCGGCACAGCAGGCGGGGGCACTGGGTGCGGCCATGTGCGCTGCCGCAGCATCGGGAATCTATCCGACCATCCAGGAGGCACAAAAGCGCATGTCAGCAGGATACACATCGGTGTACACACCGAATCCTGCTAGGACCGCTCAGTACAAAGCGCTGTACGCACAGTATCTGGCATTCGGACACTGTGAGGAGCAGGCAAGGGGACGGAGGTGAAGGCAACGACATGAGCTCTGCAATTGCTCACGAAGTTGTGCTTGAGGCAGGCTGATTTTTCCCTCACTCTGGCGGGGATAGGCTCTTTCATCGGGTCTCTTTTCTGTCCTGTCATAATTGACTCGTATCCCATCAACTTCATGCCCGGGATACAACGATCCTGAATTCTGAGAAGCTGCCCATCACGGGGTTTAAGTGAGGTGCGCCTGCATGCATCACAAAAGGCATCTGCCTATTACATGTCTTACAGTTCAGAGTATACATTCTCCTTGCAGGAATCATATAAGAGCTCAGCATCTTCCCTTTCTGCCCAGAAATCAGGTATGATACAGCTGTTGATGTACCGGGTTACTGTGTAGGCTGCTGGGTCAGGCATCACCGGTGTTTGCAGGCACTTGCTCAGGAGGAGGGGATTATATGGAATACGGTGATGTGCTCGTGCTGACTGAACATGAACTGAGGAAACTGGTCTCACTCAACGAGCGTACAGTTGCTCAGATTGAACAGGGATTTGCGGAATTGGAAAAGGGAAATGCCGTCATGCCTGCAGTCATGACGCTGCAGCTCCCTGATGCGGGTGGAGCAGTAGATGTCAGGAGTGGGTATGTCAAAGGATTGCCAAGCATAGCCGTAAAGACGGCTTCAGGGTTCTTCAGCAATCCCGATTTAGGACTCCCGTCCTGCACCAGCCAGATGCTGCTGCTGAGCGCTGAAAACGGGCTCCTTTTGGCTGTCCTGCTGGACAACGGCTACTTGACTGAAGTGCGGAGTGCCGCTGCAGGGGCAATTGCGGCTAAATACATGGCTCCCAGGTTTGCTGAGACTGTCGGGGTGATCGGCAGCGGCATCCAGGCACGAATGCAGTTGGAAGCGCTGAAACTTGAACGCTCCTTTAAGCGCGTGTATGTCTATAGTACCGACAGTGATGAGCGCACAGAGATCTTCCTGAGCGATATGAAGAAAAAACTCAAAGTACCGGTAGAACAGGCAGAAAGTGCGGAAGCGGTGGTTGCAAAAAGCAGCATCGTGGTGACCACTACTCCCTCACGTGAAGGATACCTTCGCCCTGAGTGGGTGCATCCCGGTCTGCACATAACCGCTATGGGAAGTGATAGTGCAGACAAACAGGAACTGGTGCCAGGGGTGTTGAGAACTGCTGACATCATAGCATGCGATCTCAGATCACAGTGCATACGTATAGGAGAACTCAGGGGCGGTATCGAGCAGGGCATCATATCGGATGAAACTCCCATCCAGGAGCTTGGAGCAATTATCCTCGGCCGGCAGTCCGGGCGGGTTGATGAGGACCAGGTTACACTCTGTGATCTAACCGGTACAGGTGTGCAGGATACCATGATCGCAATGCTTGCATATGAACTAGCCAATGAAAAAGAGGTCGGTCTCAGGATCAAAAACTGAGCTTGCTCAAGTCGAAGCGGTTCATAGCACATACAATTCAATACATACGAGGAGAGAGCACATCACATGCAGAAAAAAGAATCCTTATGGGTCAGTAAGTTTGGGGGTACTTCCCTGGCGAATGTGGAGCAGATTAGGAAAGTATGCTCCATCGTACGGGATGAGCCGAAACGAAGAGTGATTGTAGTCTCAGCTCCTGGGAAGGAGCACGGCGATGATGAAAAGATTACTGACCTTTTGTATGCCTGTCATAGACTGTCTGCTCAGGGAAGGTCCTTTGATGAACCCTTTGGGATTATCAGGAAGCGATTTCTGTCAATCGCAAAGGAGCTCAGCATCGGCAGTACAATTGAGCAGCAGTTGGAAGAAGTCTATACACGCATTCCCCATGAGAAGCTGCCTGACTATGCGGCAAGCAGGGGTGAATACCTCATGGCTTCCATGGCTGCTGAACTGCTGCATGGTGTATTCATCGATGCTGAAGGAATGGTAATGCTGACTGACCGAGGAAATGTGGATGAATCATCCTATTCGCTTGTGGAAGCAAAGCTCAATGATCCAGATACTCGGTACGTCATACCCGGGTTTTACGGAACCGACAGCCAAGGCACTATCAGGACATTCTCCCGCGGCGGCTCAGATATCACCGGCGCAATAGCGGCACGGGCATTGGGTGCTGACCTGTATGAAAACTGGACTGATGTTCCGGGTATCTGCATGGCGGATCCGAGGATCGTGGAGGATGCCATGGTGCTCAGGGAGATTACCTACCGAGAGGTCAGGGAGCTTGCATCAATAGGTGCAAATGTATTTCACGAAGAGGCCATATTTCCGGTACGTAAAGCCGGCATACCGATAGTAGTAAAAAACACCAACAGCCCTCATGACGCAGGGACCATGATCCTTTCCCAGAGATCCATAGATGATGTCCCCATAGTTGGCGTGTCCGGCAAGCTTCCGTATCGGAGGATTATTGTAGAGAAATTCATGCTCAACAGCTTCCCCGAGTTTCCTTCAAAAATCAATGCTCTATTGGACCGCCTGTCGCTGAAAGCCGACGTGCAGATCAGAGGATTCGACTCCGTTACTTTATATATCAATGTGCAGCAGCAGGAAGGGCTTGCAGAGGATTTTGTCGCTCTGGTGAGGGAGGAACTGGACGTTGATGCCTGTGAAGTTTCACAGCCGCTGGCACTCATCGGTGTGGTAGGGGAGGGAGTTGCAGTGCGTCATGATCTGCTGGAGACGATCCTGCAGCGGCTCAAGGAGGAGCGGATACCGATTGTATCGGTTACCTCAGGTAATTCTCCTTTGAGCCTGCTCGTTACTGTTGATGCCGTACACCATCGACAGGCACTTGCATCGATTGCCGAGGCTGTCAGACGCTGATGTACTGAAGTAAATAATACGCAGCTCATATTGTCCTGGCATCTGAGAAGGGGTACAATAGAAGAACGTCTGCATGCTGAAGAATTATCGGTGAAAGCGCCGGTCTGAAAAAACTTCAATAGAGGAGGAGCATATGCACATCGTTTGCGTGGAACCCCTCATGGTGACTCCCGAGGTCATGGAAGAATTAAAATCGTATTATGCTGAATTGGGACATTCCTGTTCAGTGTACCAGGATCGACCAGGAACCCAGAAAGAGACTGCTGTTCGTATCAGAGATGCCGATGTTGCGGTGGTGACAGACCTGCCCATGCCGCGGGCGGTGCTTGAAAAGGCTAAGCATTTGAAGCTGCTTATATTTACCTCTGCGGCTGAGGGACTTGTGGATGTTCAAGCATGCAAGGAGCGGGGAATAGTCATCACCCATGCGCAAGGCTATTCAACCTATGCGGCGGCTGAACTTGCATTCGGCATGATGATTTTTCTCTTTCGTCATTTGGTCCAGGCCCATGACACGATGCGTACAGGCATATACGAACTGCCCTATGTAGGAAGGGAGATACATGGGAAGACCATCGGCATCATCGGGCTTGGGGCTGTAGGGATAAAGGTTGCCCGGATGGCAACCACTCTGGGCTGCAAGATACTCGGATATGATATGATGCCCATCGCAGAAGCATTCCAGATCGGAGTTACCTATGTGAAGCTTGAGCAGCTGTTTCAGGAATCGGACATTGTTTCCATTCACTGCCCCCTGACGCCGGGAACTAAGGGTATGATCACCTACGATCATCTATCACGCATGAAGCCCCATGCCGTACTGATAAATATTGCTCGTGGATCGGTAGTAGATACCGATGCGCTGGTACAGGCCCTGCAGGAAGGCAAGCTCGCCGGTGCAGGCATAGACACTGCTGAAGAGGAGACCCTGGATCCGCAGCATCCCCTGCTATCTTTTGACAATGTGATCATTACTCCGCATATCGGATACCGGACCCATGAGTCATACCGCAGGAGGGCAGAGAAGATCCGGGATACGATAGACAGTTGGCTGCCTACTGCTGCTACCTGAGATTGAGGAGTTTCTTCACAGCTGTGCGGTTACGGCCGTTCATGTAGTTGCGATCCTGGTACATGGCGTGTATGCGGTCTTGGTAGTGTTCCGTTACCCGGTGCCGCACCAGCTTCATGGTTGAATTGATCAGCCCGTCAGCTTCAGAAAACTCATGCGGAATAATCTCTATGAGCCCAGGTACCCATTGGGCTGGTATGCGCCCCGGCTCAGCAGCAGCAAATCTTAGGATATCCTCTTTGATCACCTTGAGCACATCTTCAGGTGATGAAATTCCTTTGGCCTTCAGCAGCTGCCTGAGCCGTTCAGAGTTCAGTGTCACCAATGCGCCTGTAATGACCTGGTGATCATTGAATACCATGATCTGGTGAACTAACTCTGCATGGTTGATGACGGCCTCCTCGACCTCTTCAGGAGAGTACTTCTCGCCGTCAGGAGCTATGAGGAGCGCCTTTGCACGGCCTGTAACGAACAAAAACCCATCCTCGTCAAAGTAGCCGAGGTCCCCGGTCCATAACCACCCGTCCTTGAGCACCTCCTTGGTTGCCTCGGGGTTCTTGTAGTATCCTTTCATAACATTTCTGCCCTGAATGACTATTTCACCCCGTTCTCCTGCTGCGGCCTCTTCGGTTCTGCTCTTCATGATCCTGCAGGTGACAGACGGCGCCACCATGCCGGAGGTGCCGAACTTATGGCGCTTGGGCGAGTTTGAACAAATAATAGGTGCCGCCTCTGTAAGACCGTATCCCTGAAATATAGGTACCCCGATGGCGGCAAAGAACTGCTGCTGGCGTATCTCAAGCAGCGCGCCTCCGCCTATGCAGAACTGGAGACGGCTGCCGAATATGCTGCGGACCTTCGGAAATACCAGCAATGATGCGAGTTTCCATGGTAAGTAGTTAACCGCCCGTGTCCAGAGACTTGGTTCTTTGAACCCGTCGCCATTGATCCTGATGCCAGCACGTACCCCGGAAGTGAAGATGCCATTGATCAGTGAGCCTTTCTGGGCTACACCGCTGATGATCTTCTTCATAAAGTTTCCCGAAAGTGCGGGCACGGTCATGAGATAGACTGGGTTCGTCTCCAGTAAATTCTTTGGAATGTTCCTGATGATGTTCATGCTGCCTCCGCGGGCGTCTACGAAGTGGAGGGTGATCCCCCGAAGCAGTGATGCATAAAGGCCCACAGTATGGGCAAATGAATGATCCAATGGGAGCATGACCAGGGTCTCAAAGGTCCTATCGGGTATATTGCAGAGCTGTACTGCGTCATGGGCATTAGCCCAGTAGTTCAGATGGGTCAGCATGATGCCCTTAGGATTTCCGGTGGTACCTGATGTGTAGCAGATATTTACCGTATCATGTTCGTCGATGGTGGACTCGCGGTCGGAGATGAGGGAAGGTTCCTTACTGAGCCGTTTGCGTCCTTCCTCGATAAGCTGGTCCCACGTGATGATGTCCTTTCCGATCACCAGTCCCATGGCCTCAGCCGATTTTCTGAGCGTTTCATGTTCAGGATCCAGGAGGATGAGCAGCGGAGGGTGCTCAACTGACGGCCAGGCGTCCTGCACCTTGCTGAGGGTGTTTGACGAAATAAAGAACGCCTTGACCTCCGCATGATTCAACCTGAAGACAAACTCTTCCGAAGTCAGCTTGATAGAAAGAGGGACGGAGGTGCACGCTGCCTTGAGGATGCCGAACTCAGCTGAAATCCATTCTGGCCGGCCTTCCGCTAGCAGCGCTGCCGAGGAATGCTGCGGTATACCGAGGGATATGAGAGCTGCTGCTGTCACATCAGAATCCCGATCTATATCTGAAAAGCTCCAGTGCTTCCAGCCTTCATCACTCTTTTTCGTCGCATAGGTCCGGTCCGGGTACCTGGCCGCCGCATCATGGAGCATACTTATTACGGTCCTCATGGAGGGAACTCCTTACGTTATGCAGTAGTAGTATCAATTGAGTATACCCTAAGTTGACAGGAAAGCTCAAACATCAATTTCACTCTGCTGCTGATATCCCGGAAGATTGAATGGCGGATCGACGTATTCTTGATCACCGTATTGATTTTTCTTTTATTTATCTTGCTTTTTTTAATCTTTGCCGGCTATACTGAGGTACAGGAATGTGTCTAAACGAGAAAAAGGATGCGATAATGAAGATTCTTGAACAGTTCATCGCACCGAAGACTGGACGGGAGAGCGACTGCGAAGACGGATATGTGCTTACGGATTATTTTGCAGCAGTGGTGGATGGTGCCACAAGCAAGCATATGCAGGCAGTCAATAACGCAACTCCCGGCAGGACGGCTATGCTGCTCATATGCAGGGGTATAGAATCGCTCGACCAAGATGTAAGTGCACGGGAGGCGTTCAAGAAGTTGGATCATGCTATCTATGCGTGGTATCAGCAGCAGGGTACTTCTGACGTGATGAAGGATGCTCCTTCCCGAAGATGCAGCGCCTCTGCTGTTGTGTACAGCCGGATGCGAAGGGAGCTCTGGTTTATTGGAGACTGCCAGGGCATGGTTGACGGTCACCTTGTAAGTCCCCGCTGGAGGATTGATGAGGTTATGGCCAACCTCAGATCTTTGCTCATCCATACTGAACTTGCGCAAGGAGTTACTGAAGCGCAGCTGCTGGAGCACGACACGAGCAGGGTCTACATTTCAGACCTGCTCAAGAGACAGATGTATCTTCAGAACAGAGTCTGCACTTCAGAATACAACTACTATGTACTTGACGGATTTCTTCCGTATGACGAAGAAAGGGCAGTGCAGGTTGTTGCGGTTCCTGGTGATGCTGCAGAACTTGTGCTCAGCAGTGATGGCTATCCTGCGATCTATCCTACCCTCGATGAAACTGAGCGTGCTCTCGCGCGCCTGCTGGAGGAGGACCCGCTGTGCTACCGGGTGTTCAAGTCGACCAAGGGTAAATACCAGGGGTTCGATTCATATGACGACCGATGCTTCCTGCACCTGGATATTGCTGCTATATAGTTGAGTTTTTTCATTTATTTATTTTTTGTTGCGAAATTTTATTTTTCGCAGTACAATAAACTGTACAGAAGTATATGTACAGATTTGTAAAGGAGGGAATTATGATACGGAAACTGTTAGGAATTGGATTGGTGCTGTGCTTGGCGGCAGGACTGGTATTTGCTGCAGGGGCAAGGGAGGAACCTGCCAGGCAGCTCCTGATCTGGAGCGCTGCGGCTGAGGATGAGGCGGAAGCACTGATCGAGGCGTTCCGGGCTCATTACCCTGACATTACGGTAAATATGATCCGTGCCGGCTCTGGTGAACTACTGACCCGATTGCAGGCTGAACAACCGAGACCCCAAGGCGACATTCTCCTGGGCATTGCGAAAGAGGCGTATGATGCCAATTATGACCTGTTCACTGGGCATAAAGTGGTGAATCATGATGAGATTCCTGCGGATGTCCGGGATACAGCTGATCCCCCAAGATACTATGGGTACTCCATGCCGCTGCAGGCCATCATGGTGAATACCCAACTGCTCAGCGAGGCGGATATTCCCAGGTCGTGGGCTGATCTAGCAGACCCGAAGTACAGGGGTGAAATCATTCTGGCGAATCCAGCAACATCAGGTTCCGCGTACGCCCAGCTCTACATGATGTATAATCTCTACGGTTTTGACTTCCTGCCTGGTGTAGTAGCCAACACGGTGTATACCGCGAGCTCCACCGCTGTGCCGGAATCGGTTGCACGGGGTGAGTATGCCATAGGAGTCACCGGCGAGGCCAATATCGCTATGTATATTGAGCAGGGAGCCCCCGTGACCTACGTCTATCCCGAAGAAGGAACGGGAGCACGCTTCGATGCGTCAGGAATCATCAAGGGCGGACCGAATTTGGAAACAGCCAAGCTGTTCATGGATTTTGTAACCACCCTGGAAGCGTATGAAATCATCTATACCACCCGATCCCGCAGGGTTGTGCATCCTGCACTTCCGGGACCCGGACCGCTGCCCGGACTGAGTGATATCAAACTGTTTGAATATGATGCCGCAGAAGCCGCAGCAATGCGGGAAGAACTGACCAACCGATTCCTTGATCTGATCCAGTAGCAGCTGTTGTACCGGGCACCGCTTCCCATGAGGCGGTGCCTGGTTTCCATACAGCACGACATCTGAACATACGAAACCATACTGTTGCAGTGTAAGGAGATTAAGATGAGTGCAAGCTTAAGCCTGACTTATAAGAAGGTAGACAAAATCTTCAACAAAGAGGGAAAGGACCCTGTCCGCGCGTTAAAGGAAGTATCCTTCACCATAGAACCGGGTGAGCTCTTCTGTCTGCTCGGACCCAGCGGCTGCGGGAAGACCACCCTGCTGCGATGTACTGCCGGTCTGGAAAGCATATCCGGCGGATCAATATTCTACGGTGAAAAGAATGTTACCTCCATTCCTCCCTTCCGGAGGAATATCGGCATGGTATTCCAGAGCTTTGCGCTGTATCCGCACATGAATGTCTATGAGAATGTAGCGTACGGACTTCGGGTACGCAAGACTCCTGAGGCCGCAGTGCGGAAGAAGGTGACTGAGATCATGGACCTGGTGGGACTGCCCGATGTGCTGAAACGTAATCCGAGTCCGACAGCATTGTCGGGCGGACAGCAGCAGCGGGTTGCAGTTGCCCGTGCACTTGTCTATGACCCTGAGATTCTGCTTCTTGACGAGCCGCTTGCCAACCTGGATGCAAAGCTGCGCAGGCATATGCGTGCGGAGATTAGGAGAATTCAGAAGATTACTAAGATTACTACGATCTTTGTAACCCATGACCAGGAAGAGGCCATGGCGATTGGGGATCGCCTTGCGGTATTAAGGGATGGAATCGTAGAGCAGATCGGTACATCTAACGAACTCTACAAAAATCCCAACAGCGCTTTCGTGGCCAACTTCATCGGTAAGATGAACTTCTTCTACGGCTCGATCACTGCAGTCCAGAACAAGCAGATTGCCGTAGATATCGACTCCCGAGTCTACACATTCCCCGAAGAGACACTGGCTCAGCGGTTTACCGAGCAGCTGGCTGTCGGCATGAAGGTGCTTGTCGGAGCGCGCCCTGAGCATCTCTATATAAGCAAGGAGAAAATGGAAAATTCTATTCAGGGTACGGTAAATATCATCCAGCATCTCGGACAGGTTATCCGGTATGAAGTCCAGTGCCACATGGATGTGGCAGACAAGCAAATGGAAATAGACATGGATGACATGGTTGAGGGTATAGGTGAAGGTGATGAAGTATATATTACCTTAGATGAGAAGAGTGCATCGGTTTTTTCTGTGGAAGGAGAACGCTGATGAAGAAGAGCAAGCAGATTACCTATACGGAACATAAGTCTTTGATTCGACGGTATCTCCAGAAGGACTTTACGCCATATATAGTATTCTTTCTTCCGCTCACATTTCTTGTGATTTTTCTCTTTTGGCCCATGGTCACCACCCTCATGCGTGCGTTCATGGGTACAGGCTTTAAGTTCTCCCTGGAAACACTAGGCCTATCGAATTTTGAGCGATTTGTAACCTCAAGTCTGTATCGTCGGAGTCTGAGAAACTCCTTCGTTATTGGGTTGGCAACAGTTATCTTTTCGCTGCTGGTCGGTGTCCCTATGGGATACTTTGTCGCACGTGTAAAGATACCCTTCAAGAGTCTGCTGCTCTCTCTGGGGATTCTGCCGATCATCATGCCTTCATTTATCGGAGCGTTCTCCTGGATCATCCTGCTCGGCAGACAGGGGGTGGTCAGGCATTTCCTCAATATCATCTTTTCTCCTCTGGGCATCACGATACCAAGCATCTACGGGCTGTTCGGGATCATCTTCACCATGACCCTCACGTACTACCCATTTGTGTTTCTCCTGAGCTACGGTGCGTTCACATCGGTGAATCCCCTGCTTGAAGAGGCTGCCATGATTATGGGGTCCAGCAGGAAGCGGATTATCAGGACCGTTACGCTGCCTTTGGTTATCCCCAGCATGAGCGCTGCCGCGCTTCTTGTATTCATACGGTCCATCGGTAATTTCGGCATCCCGGCAATTATAGGCGGGGACCAGTACGTGCTGCCTACGCTCATCTACTTCCGGGTCACCGGCTTTTGGGACTTGAACGGCGCTGCGGCCATTGCCACGGTTAACGTAATCATCACAGGGGTTGCTCTGGTACTGCAGAAGTATGTAGTAAGCAGGCGGGAATATGAAACCATATCTGCTTCGCGATCTGAATACAAGCTGCATGATCACTGGCTGGTCAAGCTCATAGCTATCCTCTACTGCCTGCTGATTCTCATTGTCTCTCTTCTGCCGCAGTTCACAATTATTGTTATGTCATTCTTTACTCAGTGGCATGGGCTCTATCCAACGGGATTCACCCTGGAAAACTATCTGCGCATACCTAGGGTCTCTTCGTCGGAAATCAGGAACTCCCTATTCCTGGCAACCACAGCTTCTTTGCTTACTGCGGTGCTGGGATGCATCATTGCCTACATAACTGAGCGGAGAAAGCCAAAGGGGGCAGTCATACTCGATATGGCGGTTATGGCGCCGTTCATCCTCCCCGGAACAGTGGTCTCAGTTGCCCTCCTGGCTGCTTTCAGTGGCGGGCCGGTCATAGCCCTCGGGGGAACCTACACGATCATCATCATATCGTACATGATCAGGAGAACTCCCTACGTGTTCAGATCTGTGGTGGCAAGCCTTTCCCAGCTGAGTCCCACGCTTGAGGAGTCCTCCATGATCAGCGGAGCGAACTGGATCTATACGTTCCGACGCGTCAGCCTTCCCCTCATCCTTCCCGGAATTCTTGCAGGAACGATTCTGACGTTTGCGACCCTACTGCAGGAGCTCAGCACTACGATCCTCCTGTATGGTGTGCGAACGAGGACCGTTCCCATCCAGATATACGGGGCAGTGGTCGACGGGAAACTGGGAGAGGCAAGCGCAATGTCAGTGATGCTGCTTGTAACTGTATTTATTGTAGTATATGCTATGAATAAATTCCTTGGACGAAGCATATCCTCCAGTTTTAAGTTGGGATAATTGATCGTGGAACCATTGCAGCCGTTTGAGCGACATAAATATATCTTGAATGCATTGGAATCAGACGGCTTTGTAAACGTCAATAAACTCTCCGAAGATCTCAAGGTGACTAAGGTAACTGTACGCAGTGATTTGGAAAATCTTGAACTCCGGGGTATGCTTGTAAAGACGAGGGGAGGAGCCGTCCTTCCGGAAGACCGGAATGCTGTCCGCTACTTTCAGAACACCATCAAGGAGCACGCGCAGCTGAAGGAGGCTATAGCAAAGGAAGCCTCAGCGATAGTGAGGGTTGGGAACACGGTGATTCTCGATTCCGGAAGCACTACTGCCATCATTGCCCGCCGGTTGAAGCATCTGCAGCTTACAATCATAACCAACAGCTTCCCGGTCATCCAGGAATTTTCCACAGTAGAGCACACAGAACTGATCGTGTCCGGAGGGGTGATGCGGCGCCCTGATTTTTCTCTGGTGGGAGGATTGTCACGGACGGTGTTCAACGAAATACGAGCAGATATCCTCTTCCTCGGAGCTAATGGGTTCTGTCTCAAATATGGAATAACCTGCGCGAATATTATGGAGGGACAGACCAAACGGGAGATGATTAAGTCGGCTAAGCTAGTATGCCTAGTAGCTGACAGTACAAAAACCGGTAAGGTGGCCCTGGTGCATGTCTGTGATTGGGATGTCATCGATGTGCTCATCACGGACACGATTGATCCGGACTATAGAAAGGAGCTGACCGATCGGGGAATTCAAATACTGACTCCTCAACAATAATCGGCTGTTCCAAGCGTATGGTCAAGGAGAACGAAATGAAACAGGAGAGACTGGCGCTTTTGGGGGGACCGAAAGCAGTTCCGGAAGAACCGGAACACCTGTTTGCCTGGCCGATACTCACTGAAGAGGATGAAGAGGCGGTACTGGACGTACTGAGAAAACGCACCATGAGCGGTACGGAGATTACCCGGACGTTTGAAGAGGAATTTGCCTCTTGGGCAGGGGTTTCCCATACCATCGCGTACTGCAACGGTACAGCAGCACTGCTTGCTGCAATGTGGGCATGCGGAGTAGGACTTGGCGATGAGATCATCTGTCCGTCTCTGACCTTCTGGGCTAGTGCGGTACCGGCCCTTACCCTCGGAGCTGCAGTGAACTTTGCCGACGTTGATCCCCATACCCTCTGTATAGATCCTGAAGACATTGAGCACCGCATCGGTGGGAGGACCAAGGCGATTGTAGTGGTCCATTATTGTGCGCATCCATGCGATATGGATCGGATCCTTGCCATAGCCAAACGACACAGCATAAAGGTCATTGAAGATACATCCCATGCGCAGGGAAGCCTGTACAAGGGGCGTATGTGCGGGACTATGGGGGATGTTGGAGTAATGAGCCTCATGTCAGCAAAGAGCTTTGCCATAGGGGAAGGCGGCATGCTCCTGACCAATGACCGGCAGATATTTGAGCGCTGCATTGCATACGGGTTCTACGAACGTACCGGTGCAGCATCGGAATTCTTCTCGGCCAATAACGAAATAACTGATAAAACATTGCTTCAATACTCAGGGCTGCCTCTGGGGGGATTTAAGCACCGCATGCACCAGATGAGCAGTGCTGTCGGGCGGGTGCAGCTGAAGCATTACCCCAGCCGCATTGAGGAGATTCAGAGGGCCATGCATTACTTCTGGGACCTCTTGGCGGATGTGCCGGGTCTCATCGCGCATCGCACAGAGCCGGGCAGCGGATCAACCATGGGAGGGTGGTATTCCGCCCATGGACTGCTTGACCTCGACATCAATGCGGCGCTCATCTGCAGGGCCCTGCAGGCTGAAGGTATTTCTGCGTGCGCACCCACGAGAAACAAGGCCCTGCATCTGCATCCAGTGTTTCATACTGCTGATGTGCTGAGGACTGGAAAACCAACGATGATCGCTTTTACTGAACGGGATGTACGTCAGGGAGAGGGTTCACTTCCCCATGCTGAAGGAGCGCAGGACTATGCATTCAGCATTCCCTGGTTCAAGCACTGCGATGTCCCGTGGATAGAGCGGTATGCCCAGGGATTCAAAAAGGTATTCTCCCAGCTTGACCGTCTCAGGAAAGGTGCAGAGGGACAGTAGGGGATAATTTCATTGCATATCTGCCTGCCTGATCTCCCGGTACTCAAAGTAGATGAGAAAGGTCTTGTCATTCAGCAAAAATTTCACCTGCGCGCGCTGCTTTCTCCGATCAACCTTAATAATACTTCCTTCGTACCCCTTTAATGGTCCCGAAAGCGCTACAATACGATTATCCCTGTCAAAAGTTACCTGAGAAGCCCCGCAAATATCTCCTCCTGTTATGAGATGGGTGATCAGTTTTCTGTCGGCAGCAGATATCGGACTGAGCACACCTGATTCCCTGCGCAGAAAACGTATGAATCCAGGCGTCCTCTTGAGTCTCCATTGAATCTGCTCTTCAGGTTCATCGCACTCCCAGAACACATATCCGGGGAATATGGGCTTCCTCGTGACCAGCCGCTTTCCCTTCCTGCGGATGGTCATCTCCCTGCGGGGGACAAACAGGTGCAGGTTTTCCCTGTCCTTGCCCAGATAGTTGTATGCATGAGTTATGTAATATGCTTCCCTGCCGGTCATAACTTGAAGGATGTAACAATCGCGCATCATCAGCAGTATACCACAGTGTGAACGTAAAAGTACAAGGGCTTCAATCGGCGATGTACTCTCTCCTCAATGGGGAGAACACTTCTATGATCTCGGTATCCTCCAGGACCTCCACACCATGAGTTTCCCACGGTTCCATGTAGTACCCGCATCCTGCATGTGCTGTCCATACCTCCTCGCCGTCTTTCCCGATAAGCCGGAATTTTCCGGAAATCACATATCCGTTCTGGGATGCTTCATGGGAGTGGGGTTCAACTCTCGTCCCCTGCTTAAGAGCAATATGGCAGACCATGGTATCCTCCCCATAGGACATCACGGTTTTTACGATACCCTCCCGCAGTTCCACATGGTTTCTTTTAGTAAAGTCGGTGAATTTGTCAATCATGCGATATCCTCCTCATTGTGTGATCGTAAAGCAGTAGTTCTCCCGGTATCCGGAAACAACATCAAGAATCTCCCGAAGCAGTACCATCCAGATGGACTGCATTATCTCAGGGTCCATGTCAGGAGCAATATGGATGAATCCACCTAGGGCATATTCTGGCAGCTCATCCATAAGATGGTAGAAGATCCAATTGCATACATATGATCCGGCATCAGTTCCCTTCATAGCAGGTATGCGGTGTGCCTCCATCCGGTCCAGTATTTCTGTGACGGGTATGGCAGCAGCAAGCCGCGGCTCTCCTCCTGTGACGATGATTCCGTCACCTGGAGGCAGTCTGCCCAGCTCATCAGCCGTAAAGGTAGT
>SKXS01000163.1 GCA_007128345.1 Spirochaetia bacterium | reverse complement strand
TCATCCCGAAAGGTGAAGGGTGCAAGTTCCCGCACGCCGGGAATGAGTGTTTCCAGCATGCGTTCAGCCTGAGGTCCCTGGCGTGCAAGATGCGCCCAGGCATCCGACTGGTTTTTCACCTCTGGTATGGGAGCGTCTCCCTGAGCCAGGGGATTGTCCTGGGTGATCCATGCGTAGTCCTTAGATATGTTTGCCGCATTGACCACCAGAAGGTACTGCAGCTCGGACATTCTGAAGATGAGCAGGTCGTCGACGACAGTGCCGTTGGGATAGCACATGAAGGTATAGCGGGCCTGGCCGATTTTCATCGACCCTACGGATGAGGTGACCAGCTGATCAAGGTATCCTTGAGCATCGGGGCCCTCAATAAGTATCTCCCCCATGTGTGAGACATCAAAGAGTCCCGCAGATGTGCGGACGCTGCGGTGCTCCGCCTGGATGCCCGAAGCAAAGTGGATGGGCAGTTCCCATCCGTGAAAGTCTGCAAGCTTGACTCCGGCAAGTGATCCGTAGACTGTATGCAGCGGTGTCCGTTTCAGCTGTTCCATACCGGCTCCATCATACCATAGAATTGCTAGAGTACATAGGGTACCCGCAGATTATACGCCTGGTAGACCACAAAGGTCTCTACGTTGGCGATCTCGTCAACCTCGATCAGCTCCTTGGTGAAGAAATCTAAAAGCGAGTAGTCCTCATCATGGTCGAGCAGGACCTGGACGAGCAGGTCGTAGCGTCCGGTGACCACGCTCACCGAAATAACCCCTTTGAGCGCGGTGATTTCCTGCGCCTTGGTGCTGAGGTCCATGGTCTTGAGCTTGACCCCCATGAAGCACACCTGGTGCCCGGGGATTGCTGAGGGATCCACCAGGCCGGTGATCTCTAAGACCTGCTCTTCAATTAGCTTATTCACCCGGGACCTTACGGTATTCTCCGTAACCGCCATCTCATCAGCTATGGCACTGAAGGGTTTCCGTCCATCCCGCAGCTGCTTAATAATAGCCTTGTTGGTTTCGTCTATCTTCATAATGACAATACATCCCCCATGCAGCACATGCCTGCTGTACTGAACCGAAGTGCCCAGATGCAGGCAATCTCTTTATATCTTACACATATCTTTATATTTATGTCAATAAAATCATCTGAAAGTTATCTATTCATCAAAATTGAACTGTGTAGAGAAGAGACAGTACAAAGGAAAGACAGCATGCAGATGCATCTATTGCAGTCAACAGGTTATACACGCACACTATGAAAACCATAAAAAACTGCCGAACCAAGCCGGCAGTCTATGCATAAAAGCCTGAGCGTTTAGTAGCTCTTCATGGCCTTTACTTTTCTCATTTTCTTCATCTGTTTGCGCTCAAGGGCTTTCTTCTTCCGGTTACGTATCGTGGAGGGTTTTTCAAAGTATTCCCGCTTTTTCCATTCCCGGACAATCCCTTCCTTCTCCACCATGCGCTTGAATTTCTTGATCGCCTTCTCAAGCGGTTCGTTGTCATCGATGCGAACGTAAGCTATAACCATCACCTCCCCGTGCCGTATTGTGTATCCACTGCCCCATCATACTTATTCTTCGAGATTTGTCAATAATCCCTCTGCATTTCTTGAGATATCCAGGATGGTAAGCTGCAGGGTCTCGCTGCTGCGGTAGTAGTTCCGTCCGAGCCGAAAGAGTATGTCCACCCGCTCACCTAGTGCGAAATCCCCGTTGATCCGGTCAGCGGACCTCCAGAAGACCGACGGCCACCGGTACTCCCCCGCCCTGATAAGCATCCGCAGATGCATGGGATCCGAGTTCCCCACTGGCGTCATTTCATCGATGATGACATTTCTTACCAGAAAGATCAGGGGCGGATGGTCCTCTCCGTATGGCGCCAGGCGCTCCACCAGGTCAATAAGGGATGGGGTCATGAATGCATGGGGAATCTCAGCGTCTATCTGGAAACGCTGGATATCCTTGAGGGGATCAACATGCTTTATCTCCTCCTTGACCCGATCAATGAAGACTTCAAGCTGGTCCGGGTGGAGGCTGAATCCCCCGGCGCACTCATGTCCGCCGTAGTCTGTCAGCACGTCGGCGAACTGGGAGAGAAACTCCCTGACATGCACCTGCTTTCCGCTGCGCATGGAACCGATGAGCTTGTCCTCAAGATGGGCAATTACAATGGAGGGAACGTTGAAGCTGCCAACCAGCCGGGAGGCGATAATCCCTGATATCCCGCGGTTGAGATGTTTGTCCTGCACCAGGATCATACGTTCCCCCGAGACTGCAAAACTTTTACCGGCCTTTGGAAAGAGCCGGCCCCATGCTTCCTCACCAAGGCGCTTGCGCTCTCTGTTGAGTGAAATTAGCTCGTCTATCAGGCGCTCCTGCTCAACCAGATCTGTACTGGAGAGCAGCTGCACGGCAATCTCAGGAACACCCAGCCTGCCTGAGGCATTAAGCAGCGGAGAAATCTGCCACCCGATATCGGTGGTGGTCAGCTGCCTTCCCAGAAGGTTTCTCTTTGCCATGAATGTGCGCAGGGCGGAGCGCTTCTGCGCCTGGAGAACCTCCAGCCCGTGATGCACCAGGATGCGGTTTTCATCGGTCATGGGCATAAGATCAGCCACGGTGCCGATGGCCACCAGATCAAGTATGTCCCCGTAGCCGCTTGAGAGCCATGGCTCCTTCCTGTATACATAGGCCGTAAAAAGGTTTATGAGCACATCAAGCTCACTGGGGTTTCCTGAGGAGTACCGCACGCTCCTGCTTACATCCATGAGTTTGACAAGACTTTTATTCTCCAATGAAGGAAAGATCTCCCTGATAAGGGGAGCGATATCAGTCAGCGCAATCTCGGCTCCAGTCCCGAAGGCCTCCCGCAGGAGCTTGTATTCATGCGGCGCATCGTAGACAAGTATCTCCTTTCCTGTGAGCATATGCATAAGCCGGCTCTGCTCGGGGGGCAGCACTCCGGGATTGACCTCTTCAATGATACGGTCTAGCTCCACCAGGTTCTCAATCAGGGCAGCCTCGATAATCACCGTCTGGTTTCCCGGCCTTGCATGAAGAAATACCATCTCCTGCTGGAAGTACTGGGTATACGAGAACCGCAGCGCCCATATGAACTTTGCCACGACCCCGCATCCTGCCAGATCAGCAAAGGGATAGCCGCACCCCGGGATTTTCGGATTGATCACCGCCGCCGCGGAGGGAAGCACCTCTGCGGGGATATGGTGGTCCAGGATGATAGTGTCGATGCCCAGATCATTTGCATAGGCAACCTCATCCACGCTGGATATGCCGCAGTCCACCGTGATGATGAGCGTGCCTCCCTGTTCGGCAAACCATTCGATGCACTCCCGCGTAATGCCGTAGGGATCATCTCCCTGGGGAAGCTTCCAGGAAACGTGCGCTCCGGCCTCCTCCAGGGCCTCCTTGAGCAGAACCGTTGAGGTCATGCCGTCCACATCCCGGTCGCCGAATATGCATACCTGCTCCTGCCCGTCCACCGCTTCACGCACCCGCTGCACTGCGGTCTCCATATCTTCGAAAAGGAAGGGGTTATGGAGAAACGCAAGATCACGTTCAAGGAAAAACTTGATCTTGCGGCCTGAGCCTGCACTGCGCCTCATGAGTACTGAAGCGGTAATATGGTCGATGCCGTAGGTATCATGGAGTGATGATACCTGGCGGCTGTCCAGCGGTTTCTTATTCCAAATAGTTCTCTTCATCGTATTCCTATGACAGCGGCTGTTCGCTTACCTTACGGTATCTGGCTCCGGAAGGATGAAGCTCAGAAGCATACAGCACAAGCGATTCAGCTGCAAAACGCTGCCTGATCGTGCACTCCCTCACCAGCTTCCGGTACTGTGCTTCAATATCCCTGTCGTACCGTGCAAACCGCGCCAGCGTAATATGAGGGATGAAACGGTTTTTCTCTGCAAGTCCCAAATTGTCCACTAGAAAATAATGCATTCTCCCAAGTTGCTCAACCCCGCCTGTACAGGGCACCGCAGCCACCCGGGGGTGTCCTCTGAGGGGAAACGCAATTACTCCCCCGCAGGTAACCTCAAACGGTTCAGCAAGACATGCCGCCTCAGCCATGATCTCCGTGATGCGGCTGACCTCCGATGCATCCCGCTCCCCGATGAAAGCCAGCGTCAGGTGCATCCCGGCAGGGGCAACCGCCTTCACTCCCCTGCAGCCTGCAATAGCAGAGGCCTCCCGGGCAAGAAGATCCTGAAGCCTCCCCGGAACAGGTACGGCAATAAAGAGTCTCATACCAATCCTCCTGAGAGGGTCTTCAGCGAACCTTCGGTGACGGCATCCGCCATGCAGATGAGCAGCCCCTTGAGCTCCCGGAGGGATTCAGCCTCCAGGCCGATGCGCACCGCCTCTGAAACAGGCAGGCTGCGGGATCGGCGGATGTACGCCCGAGATCCCGGACCTATGGCATACCCACGCATAAGAGAATCCCCGCAGCTGCTGCAGACAAGAGACAGGCTGTCGCGTTCCAGGTAGAGCGGCTCGGAGGCCCCCGGGT
>SKXS01000097.1 GCA_007128345.1 Spirochaetia bacterium | reverse complement strand
ATATACTACAATCGAAGATACCCTTTGTCAAGGATAATCGATACTTTTTTCTCTATTTTTTTGAGTTGCTCGTTATATATTCTGCAGCTCCGAAAAACCATCCGGAGCTGCAGAGGCGGATTTAGAATATCAGCTTGATTTCCTTTACATTCCGAACTGCACGAATACCTTCAGGAACCGGATCTGCATCCTTGTCCCAGACCAGCCTGAGGGGCCAGTCACGGTCACCAAGCTCTTCGTCTTCAATGTACATGGCCAGGATAACCCCGTTGTTCCCGTCAAGTTCACGTGAATTCAGGGTGACCGAGAATCCGTCTGCAGCAATCACCTCTACCAGGTAGCCTTGAAGAGCAGCCTCCCTGTTGTACGATTCGATGGTGTAGTCAGCCTGGCGGTGGGGTGCATAGAGCGGATGATCACTGTAGGCAAGCATCAGGTACAGCGGAATTCCTGTATATGAGGTGAGCGTGCCGCTGCGGGAATCCTCATAGGTGACCGTAGTCCTATGGGCGGTACACATGATGCCGGATTGGATAGTGGCACGGTCCAGTTCATGGTTCATTTTCCCGGTGATAGTCAGGGTGAAATCCCTGAACATCTCTGCGGTAATCTCTATGCGCTGGATCATCCGGGGAGAGCTGTGACCGTGCATATTCGGTACAGGTACCCCGCTTCCCTCTTCGGATATCTTTATCCCCCTGATATACCCCGGGTCCCGGGGCAGCCGATTTCCATACGCATTAAATGCGAGTATCCAGGTACCCTCTTTAGTGTCCATAAGCTCCCCTGCTTTGTAGCTCATCGCGTATCCGTCCATGGCAACCAGAGTGATAGTCTGGTCCTCTGTCAGGGGGACAAATGACTCTATGAACCTGGCTAAGCGGATCCCTCCGTAGTACTGCTCATAGTACGTTCCCGCTGACGTCGTATAGCCTCCGAAACCTTCGATGTAGTAGGGGGTCTGCTCCAGTTCATCCAGCGTAAAGTCCATCTGAGTTTCATTGACAACCATCTCAAGGGCAAATGGTGCATCGCCGTTGTCCCATTCCTGTCTGGTGGCTGCTGTTGCAGCATCCGCTTCATCCTCAGCTGCAAGGGTCGTTGCGCATCCTGCGCTTGCCAGCAGTACTGCACATATAACACCCGCAATTACCGCCAGCTGCTTCATTTTCCATGTCATAGCAATTATCCTCCCGCTCAAATTTGTGTGAACCCGAATGCATCATTCGGGAAAGGGACTGGTTACGGCACATGGGGTCACCCCGTGTGCCGATACTTCGGCCGCAGTGCGAAATGGGCAGGAGGATACAGTAAATTATGAGATGTCTGCATCGATTCCTTCCTTTCCAACCACGGGAGGAGCACCTCAGAAGAGGTGCGTCGTGCATTCAATGCATCCGCACATGCCGTTTCCAGCACTCCTATCGGCTTGCATCCCTGGCGTATTGACAACGCTGTAGGCCTGCAAGCTCGGAAGTATGATCCGAATATCCCTGCCGGATATGACGAAAGACATCGGAATATTTGAAGATACAATCCTTCCAGTGCACTGTCAATATCAGCGAACTGTTCACTTCGAAGACGGGTTCACTGTACAGGTTTACTATCATGAATTATGTTAACTGACGATGGTATGGCAATTATCTATCCATTGAGTCTGCTGTCAGCTCTGCAGATATGGGAAAATGAAAAGAAGAGTTCAGCTGATCTGGCGTGTATAGGTGAAGGAAATGGGACGGTCCTTATAATACCCCCAGTATGACTTCGGCATGAGTTCCGCAAGGCGCATCATCATCTCGTCGGCCAGCTCCTGACGCAGCTTGGGGGAGAGCCTGCCTTCTTTCAGGGTAATCTCAAAGGGCTTGCCGACAATAATCTCTACCGGGGTCTTTCGCAGCCGCTTGATGTAGTAGGAGAATCGGTCAAATCCGATGGTCACCACGGGAACTATAGGAACCTGCTTCTTGAACGCAATGTAGGCTACTCCAGGTTTTCCTTTTTGCAGGTTAGGGTCATTGGTCCGGGTGCCTTCGGGGGCAAGGCAGAGAAAGTTCCCTGAATCGAGAACTTCAAAGCACCTCTGCATGGATGAACGGTCAATGGAGAGGTGGTCTATGGGAATAGCTTCCCACAGTTTCATGAGCCGGCTGGTAAACTTACGTTCCCACAGCTGTTTCTTCGCAAGGGCTATGAGTCTTCGAGGACGGAGGAACACGTAGATCATGGGGCCTTCGTAGATCGAAGGATGGTTAAGGATGATGATATACGGTCCTGATGCCGGTACCTCCTTGAGCGCATCCAGATTCAGGCGGAAGAACAAGCGGAAGAGTGCACGGAATATCGAATTAACGATACGCTCAGAAACTTTCATAGAGAGAATGTATCAGGAGCATGCGGAAATGAAAAGCTTTATTTATCATATTGATGCACAATATGAATATGATTCCATATATATTTACCCTGCCAGCTGCAGATCATCCTCACGCATCTAGCAGTAAGAGTCTGAGATGGAGGGTTTTTTCCCAGAAGATTGCTGTTTCTCTGCGCATTTTATTTGCCAGGCCAGCTGAGCGCATTGCCTCCAATGACTGCTTTCACTAGTATAGGTATCTATGGAAAGGAATCGTAAGACATATATTGATTACTCAGAACACAGGTTTGCCCAAGCGGTTCCCTCAATTATGATAGTCATGGTAGTGGTCTTGTGCTCAACCATGAGCAGGATGATCCTCTCTCCCCTGCTTCTTGAGGTTGAACAGGAATTTCAGCTGACCCATGGCCCGTCCTCACGGCTGTTCCTTATTATGAGCATCGGGGTAAGCGTATCTCTGCTGCTGTCCGGGTATGTTACCTGGCTAGTCTCCTACCGCGGTACCGTTCTCCTGTGCACATTGATCATCTCAGGGTCGCTGATTATGACTTCGTTAGCCGCTAATTTCACCCAGATGCGGATCACCATGCTGCTTCTAGGAATCGGGTCTGGGCTGTACCCGGCATCGGGACTGACAGTGCTCTATTCGTTGGTGAGCCAGGAGAACAGGCAGAAAGCTCTGTCACTTCATGAATTTGGCCCGTACCTCGGTATGTTCATTGCTCCATTGATAGCAAACTTTTTTATTGGGTATGCTTCATGGAGAACCACCTACTTATTTTTAGGGCTTTTTACCCTTGCTGCTGGGCTGGTATTTTTCGCTCGGGTTAAGACCGGATATTCCCATGGCCATAAACCCACCCTTGCCTTCATGGTAAGCCTGATTCGCAATCCTGCTTTTCTCGTCCTTGTTCTCTTTGTAGCTATAGCCATAGGAACCATGCAGGGCATATACGCACTGGTGCCGGTTTTTCTGGTAAAAGAGGGCGGACTTGCACAGGACCAAGCCAACTATCTCTTCAGTATATCCAGGCTTACTCCCTTAATTGCCCTTGTTGTGGTGGGATTCCTTCAGGACCGCATAGGAGTTCGCCGTTCCCTTGTGATAGCGCTTTCAGGTATAGGTATATTCGTGCTCTTGATGGGACTGCTGAAAGGACCGCTGATGCTTGCTGCAGTAGTCCTTCAGCCTGCGCTGGGTGCTCTCCTTATCCCGGCTTCACTTGGAGTGCTTTATCAGATCGGACCAAAAGAATCGCAGAACATCATGATATCGCTGTTGATGCCGATAGCAGCAATCATAGGGTCAGGGCTCATCCCAGCATTCTTCGGGTACATGGGAGATGAGTTTACTTTTGCTGCCGGGTTTGTAATCTTTGGCATATTCATTCTTGCCAGCACCTTTCTGATCAGGTGCATAAAGCAGGTGTAAGCTAGGGAAAGGTGTATGCCCAGTTGCCATTATAGTAACTGAAGATATGATCCGGCAATAGATGGCCGTAAGCATACCGACTGTACTCTCAGACAATTGATTATGAGAAAATAATTAATATTTTTATTCTCAGCTCTCTTGCTAATTTACTGCTAGCTAGTATATATTTATGTAAGATTCAACATTTGTTGATCAAGTAAAAAATAAAAAAGTAAGGAGAATTACATGACAAAAAGAAAAGTAGCAATTACCATCTTATCCATTCTAGCACTGATAATATCAGTAACCTTCATAACCAGCTGCGAAATGCAGGCAGTACAGGATCTCGATGATGCCTCGGTAAGCAGGAGGGCAACTCCGGCCAATGCACCAAAATCGTTTGAAGCAGATGTAGAAGTAATTCAATACGATCGTGGGGTAATGAGCGGTGGTCCTGGAGACAGATACAGGACAACAGAAGAAGTGCTAAAGGGTACAGTAACTGACTCTACTAATTGGGATGAGCTTAAAGATGCCGAAATCACGATGGAGAATTTTACAAATTATCATTTCACTTTTATTGGTTTTAGAGACGGTGCGCCTGTATTTAAGATATCTGGAACAAACCATAGCTCAGTGAAGATCACTAAAGAATTGGATAGTGAAGAGATATTATTAAAAGCTAATGGAACGTTGGAAGGGGATGTTAGTGTTGCGGGCTATATATTTGATGGAGAAAACTTTTTACCGCTCTT
>SKXS01000085.1 GCA_007128345.1 Spirochaetia bacterium | reverse complement strand
TGTATGACCGGAGAAAGGTGAAAATTGAACTTCTTGAACCGGGAAAGCAGATCCTCAAGCTCAATCCGTCATTGCTTCAGGAAGACTTCATACGTAAATTTGAAGCACTGAAATCCTGGGAGCAGACCCTCATCCTCTCTTCGCTGCAGCGGATTGCTGAACTCATGCAGGTGGAAAAGATTCCGGAGCCCAATGTGATCAATCCGGATACCTATTCTCAGCTCATCACCAATCCCCAGAAATAGCTGTCAGGGCAGCAGGAACAGGTAGCTCATGGAGCTCCGCTGTATTACTGTATATATCCTGGAGTGCTGACGAACCTTCCATTGACCATACGCATCCCTGCAGCTGCTGCAGGATCTCGGCATAACTTCCTTTGCGAAGCAGATTCTGCTTATGCACAGGGGTGCGTGAAATGACTCATCAACCGGATGGACAGGGTACCCCCAGTGCATTGGGGACGGAGGAGCAGCATCCTCCAGCCAGTAATAGCCAAACAGAGGAGGCTTCGGAAGCATACGGGCGAATGCATCTGCTGCATAGCAGCTTGCCTGGTAGAGGTAGATGTCAATCCATACATCAGCATTATACCTGCTGATCATCTGCCGGGCGATACATATATGTGCTGGATTGTTCAGCCCGAGGACAATGCGGGCACTCGGGTCTGCTTTCATCATCCTCTCTGCAAGTGAATTGAGTGACCGCGCATATGCTTCCGCATCAAAGAGCACCGGATTCAAGGGAATGAACCACGTATTCACAATCTGAGCGATGTCATAAATATCTGTTTTGTCCGGGTCAACTACAAACGGGAAGGGTTTGTCTCCAGGAGGATTGAGTGTACTTCTGGGAGGAGTATGCATGGTATCGATGGCCTGATGCTCGTTGCTATGGCGACAATTAAGGCTGAAGGACGGAAAACGGCTGTCCAGCCATGCATACCAGTTTCTCCTGATCTCCTTCAGTTGAGAAGGAGGAATAAACACATCGGTGCCTGCCAGAGAAGGCTCGCTGGTAATGTTCAAATTTCCCAAGGTAAACAGGCTTGCTCCCGATGACGAAAGCTTCAAGCGAAGCGTATCCTCAAATGAAGACGATGTTCTCGCCTGATCAAGGTGTACGTGATACGAACGGGAATGCACCTCCTCAGGGTTCCATGGGAAGGATGCAGAGAACTCCAGCAGGTTGGTATCCAATCGAATCTCTGTATCGATCGCACGGCGGTATATCGGCAGAGAAGCTTCCTTTATATGAGGCCAGCGCAGCGCATGATCAGATATCTTGTAGAGTTCGGTCCCAGGGCGGACTTTCTCTGGAAGCAGTATTTCTACAGTCTGGTTGCGTGACGCCTGAGTTAACGGTTTTCGTCTGCTGTCCCGCATCCTTGCAATACTGAAAGCCCTCGGTTGAGGCAGATGGTCCCTGGTGAAGTACTGAAGACCATCCCTCAAAGCGACAGGAACCCTGAGGGCCACCTTAGCCCAGCAGTTCTCAGCAGATGCTGCGGTGCCCGCAAAGACTCCACGATGTGCGGGATAGTCAGGGGATGTGAGCTGTTGATCATGGCATCCCCCTATCCATCCTGTGGATGTTTCCCGAGAGAAGGCAACTTTATGCAATTCGCTATTGTCTGCAGGAGGCTCACCATGATCGAGGATATGCCGGTAAAAAGAACTCACAGTTCCTGCGTATTCAGGACTCTTCATGCGCCCTTCAATTTTACACGCTGCTACACCTAGCTCCTTGAGGCTGCTGATGTATGCACCCAGGTCCAGATCTTTCATGGAAAAGAAGTATCCCCGTTTCCTGCCACTATCAAGTTCGAACCATGTCCTGCAGATCTGCGCGCATGCGCCTCGGTTGGCGGACCTGCCGAGGAGGATGCCTGATGCCAGGCACAGCCCTGAAACGCTGTAGCATAAGGCCCCGTGCACAAACACCTCATATGCGAGGCTAGGGACGGAGGAGATGATCTTTCCGATTTCATCAAGTGTCAGTTCCCGAGAAAGAATGACCCGGGAAAACCCCTGCTCAGCCAGAACTTCGGCGCCGTAGATGTTGTGCACTGCCATCTGAGTCGATGCGTGTATCGGTATATCGGGAACATGTGAACGCAGCAGGGTAAGCACCCCAAAATCCTGAATAATAATTCCGTCTACCCCCAGGTATGCGCACTGTTCGGCAATTTCAATGAGCCTGGAGTATTCATCCTGGCGGATAATCGTGTTGACAGCGGCATACATACGTTTGCCGTGAGCGGCAGCGTAGGCTTTCAGTCGCCTCAACTGCGGAAATGTGAGGTTTTTCGCAGCTGATCTGGCAGAAAAGAAGGGAAACCCGAAATAGACTGCATCCGCCCCATGGACATATGCATACACAGCAGCAGATAAGCTGCCCGCCGGTGCCAGAAGTTCCATGGCAGCAGTGTAATGCATATCTGCTTTACACGCGAGGGGGTTCAATGGTAGATATACTTACTATGAAGAAACGCGTGTGTGCTGCAGAAGGCCATCTGATAGACACGGGAAACCTTTCACTGATTCTCAATACTATTCTCAGCGAGGGCGGAGACTACCATATAGTGAAGTTCACCGTAGGCAAGACTCCCGACAAGACCTCCTCTCTTGAGTTTGAGCTGATCGCTTCCGGCACCGAAGAGCTGCAGGCGCTTGCAGACAAGCTCACTCAGCTGGGTGTGTTTGAGAAGCAGGTTCCCTCGGCACAGTTGGAGCCTGTCGAAATAAACCGGCATGCACCTGAACGGTTCTATGTTACTACCAACCACCGCACTGAAGTATACTTCCAGGGTAAGTGGTATGAAGTACTTGATCAGCGAATGGATGCGGCGTTAGCCTGGGACGGAGCTCAGCAGAGCTTCAGCTGCCGGAAACTGCGGGAACTCAAGCAGGGAGATCTGGTAGTATGCGGCAGTGATTCAGTACGGGTATATCCCGCTGCGGTAGCTGAACGGATTGACGGGTTTTCATTCATGTCCAATGAGGTCTCTTCCGAACGCAGCGACCGGGCGGCCATCTATCAGGTAGCTCAGGCTATGACCGAACTTAAAAAAAGCGGGGGAAAGACTGTCGTGGTGTGCGGTCCTGTGGTTGTCCACACTGGAGCTTCAGGATACCTGGCGAACATGATCCGGCATGGATACATTCAGGGATTTCTCAGCGGTAACGCGGTTGCTGTCCATGACCTGGAGGCGCAGTTTTTCGGGACTTCCCTGGGAGTGGACCTTGAGACCGGCAAGGTAGTAGAGCACGGTCACAACCACCATATGCGAGCTATTAATGCGATATACAAGTACGGCTCCATTGCGGATGCTGTCAAGGCGGGAGTGATCACTGGGGGACTGATGTATGAAATAGTTGCCTCAGGAATACCCTACTGCCTGGCAGGTTCCATTAGAGATGACGGGCCGCTTCCGGAAACGGAAAACGACATGATTGAAGCACAGCATCAGTATGCGGAGATTATTCATGATGCAGATATGATCATTATGCTCTCGACCATGCTGCACGCAATCGGCACGGGAAACATGACCCCTTCATGGGTTAAGATGATATGTATAGATATTAATCCCGCGGTAGTCACAAAACTGGCAGATCGGGGAAGCGCACAGACTATGAGCATTGTCAGCGATGTCGGCCTATTTCTGAAAGCCCTGGCAGAACAATTGGAGCTGTAGCATATGATACGCATACCCCTATCCGGCTGCCGCAATTTCTGGGACCTCGGCGGCTATACGGTAGATGACCAGCATGTTGTCAGGCCGGGAATGATATTCCGGTCCGGCAGGCTTTCCGGACTTACTGATGAGGATCTCGAAAAATTCAGCGCTCTGAACATCAGGACTGTGGTGGACCTCCGTTCTCCGGATGAGATCCAGGAGCACCCTGACCGTTTGCCGGAGAAGTATCCCCCCAGACTGCTGCATGTAGAGATGTCCCATAATGGACTCGGCAGGGAGGAAGTGGAAGCGGTGCTCAGGCTGGCTGAATCGGGAGAGCTGGACACCCATCAGCACATGATCGAAGCGTACCGTGAGTTTCCAGCAGCATCAGCTGATCAATTGAGGCAGGTGATTGACCTGCTCCAGGATAAGACCGTATATCCCGTACTGTTTCACTGCACAGCGGGCAAGGACAGAACCGGGTTTGTTTCAGCTATGGTGCTGGGAGCTCTTGGATGTCCTGAACATGTGATACGGTCTGATTATCTCTTGTATGACCAGGGAGAACTTGCATATCGTGCGCAGCGGTACGCAGGCACCTACCATGAACGGGGCATACCAGTGACTCCTGAACAGACCTACCCGTATCTCACTGCTCATTCGGATTACATACATGCACTTATGGAATCGATAGTAAGCAAGTGGGGTGATATCCCCTCGTACATTACCCGAATGACCGGCAGTTCCGAAGCATATCTGCAGAAGATCCGCGAGTACATGGTAGTTGAATCCATGGCTGTAAGAACCGGGTAAGTCAGCTCCTGACCGGTGATTCCCTATTGACCCGTTTGAGAAAAGTCCTCCCATGCAGGTTCATCTCCTGGAGGCGCATGATTTCAAACCGTGCAAGCATCTTTCCCTGCGGGGTAATCTGGTAGATTTTCTTGTGTCTTCCCTCATGCTCCTCCTCCACCAGCGATATAAGCTGGTACTTCAGGAGGTTCTGGAGGACCCCGTAGAGCGTTCCCGGTGCCAGTACGATGCGCTCCTTGCTGAGTTTTCGCACCTTCTGGATAATCCCGTACCCGTGGAGAGGATCAACCAGTGAAATGAGGATGTAGTAGGTTGATTCAGTCAACGGCGACAACGCAAGGGGATCATTATGCTTCATCTTCGGGTTCAGCTCCTTATGCTCTTCAAGATGACCGGCTGATCGAACCGGGTTTGAGGGTCAGGGCGTTAAGCTTGCCGCAGCGGATTCCCTGCCTGACTGACTCATGAAGATCGTATCCCAAACTGAGTCCCCATGCAAGGCCTGCGGTGAAGGCATCGCCCGATCCGATAGGATTCACCGGGACCACCTCATCAATGTCTGCGGTGTATATGGTGTCTTCTGCTGCATAGATTACAGGTCTGCAGGATTGGGTTATAACCGGGTGCACCCCGTAGGTACGGCAGATCTGCTTCATACGTTCAGCCAGCAGGTCCAGAGGATAAGCTGCCTTGCCGTGCTCATGAAACACCTTGTCAGGAAAGAGCGTTTCAGCAAACTCCTTCATGTTCGGTTTGATCACATACGGACCATGGGGAAGCGAGCGCATGAGATCCTCTCCCTTAATGTCGAGCACAACCTGCTTGCCGAGGCTGGCAGCCTGTGCAACCATCCAGGGAATGAGCTCATCAGAATATCCCGGAGCACGAGTTCCTGAAATCGTCACAATCCCTGTTTGTGTAAGAAGCTCCAGATAGGTATCACGGATCTGCTCCTCCGTCCCCGAATGTACCGGCAAGGCTTCCTCAACGATTTCGGTGAAGCTTCCCTCTTCCCTGCTGATAAGGGTGCAGCAGGTACGCAGTTCGCTTTGCGAATCTACGCAGAAGAGTTTGATGCCGTCTGCTTCAAGCATGGAGATGAACAAGTCTGCCTGTCTGCCGCCGGCATGGGTGAGATGGAACACCTGGGCGCCAAGCTCGGTCAGCACCCGTGCAGTATTTGCTCCCTTGCCTGAGGCATGGATGTACGCGGCATTCGTCCTGTTTACCTCTCCAACCCAGAGACGGTCAAGCAGCAGGGTCTTCTGCATGGTCGGGTTGAGTCCCACCGCCAGGACAGCAGTCTGCCTGCTCATTTACGGTCCTTCCTCTACACTGAGGTCCAGGAGAATCTGCTTATGAGAGGGAACCAGCATCCTGAGTTTTACGCCGCTTCCGTTGAGCATGCGTTTTGACGCCTGTACGATGTCTGTTGCTGCATATTTATCGCTCAAGTAGACCACTTCTCTGATTCCCGACTGGATAATTGCCTTAGCGCATTCATTACAAGGGAACAGGGCTACATAGATAGTGCAGTCGCTCAGGTCCCGGGAAATGCTGTTGAGAATTGCATTGAGTTCAGCATGGCAGACGAAGGGATACTTGGTAGCAAGGAACTCTCCGTCACGCTCCCAGGGAAAGGAATCATCATCACAGCCCTTGGGGAACCCATTGTATCCAACACCTACTATCTTTCGGTCACGGCTGACAATGCATGCTCCCACCTGGGTCGAAGGATCCTTGCTGCGCTGTGCGGACAGCAGGGCTACCCCCATAAAGTACTCGTCCCATCCGATATAATCGTTTCGCTTACCCATGTAAAACACCCTCCTGTGCACCGATCAGGTGCTTTGAAAAAAATGACAACATTGTACTGAAGACCTGCTGCTTTACTGAATCATGGATGAGCAGGCAGTGCTGGTTGTAGTGAATATCACCCATATTGATCATCCATATGCTCCCATCCTGGTAGCCAGCCCCCGGTACCCGATCCATCGGAGCTCTCCGTCAACGCTTGCCTCCGCATCACCTCCAGTAGTAATTCCGGGATTGATTGCCCGGGTGAACCAGCCGATGGTCCTGGAGATATAGAGACCAGGATGCTTGAGTATACCCTTACGCAGGCGATTCATAAAAACCGAGGTTCCGATGGTGCAGATACCATCAGGAGCGAGGGATGCATCACTGAGATCAGCCGATAAGGACAAGGCAAGTGATCCGCCAAGGGAAGCACCCAGGAGGAAAACTTTCTGGTACTTACTGCGCGCAACAAGAAAGCATATACGCAGAAACTTGAGCCAGTGTGAGAAGTGTGTCCCCACTAGATCGACCGGGCTGGTGGGGAATCCAGGGAGCAGCGGAGCATACACGTCATATCCCTGCGCATGGAATATTTCCGCGCACCAAGCAAAGGTATGGGGGGTTGACGGGAACCCGTGGATGCAGATAATTGCCTTGGTGTTCCCCTCTGATGTAAGACGCAGTAAGCGGACACGGGGATCAAAATGATCGTGCCTAGCTTCAGGAAGGGAATCGTCTTCTTCACGGTAGCCCAGGGGTATGTTGTTGAACAGGATGAGCAGTATGAATGCAAGAACCGCAATTATGATACCAGCCATGGTGCTCATTGTACTGAAGCATTGCGTCGAATGCAAATAAAAACGGGACTCTCAGCATATTGCTGAAAGTCCCGGATCGTACAGAGGGAATGCTGAATCAGCCTCCCATCATGATGGGTACAACGGCAAGCAGAACTCCTGCAGCAACAGCGGAACCTAGCACGCCGGCTACATTTGGTCCCATAGCATGCATAAGCAGGAAGTTTTGCGGATTCTCCTCCTGACCCACTTTGCTGGCCACTCTGGCGGCCATGGGTACAGCGGAAACTCCCGCAGCTCCGATGATGGGATTAATGCTTTCACGGCTGACTTTATTCATGATTTTGGCAAGCAGGATTCCTGTCATAGTGCCGATGGCAAAAGCAGCCAGGCCGAGGGCCAGGATGCCAAGCGTCTCAAACGATAGGAATGAAGCTGCCTCCATCCTGGACCCGACAGCAAGACCGAGGAAGATCGTCACAATATTGATCAAGGCATTCTGCAGCGTGTTGGATATGCGTTCCACTACACCGCATTCTCTGGCAAGGTTCCCGAACATAAGCGCCCCAATAAGGGGTGTGGCTGTGGGAAGGAGAATTATGCAGAGCGCCAGAGCTGCAATGGGAAAGAGAATCTTCTCAAGCTGTGTCACGTGACGCAGCTGCTCCATCTTGATCATCCGTTCCTTCTTGGTAGTAAACGCCCGGATAATCGGAGGCTGAATAATTGGCACCAGGGACATGTACGAGTACGCAGCAACGGCTATCGGTCCTAGCAGATGTATGGATAGCTGGCTGGTGACGTATATGGCTGTAGGACCGTCAGCTCCACCGATAATACCGATGGAAGCAGCATCACTCAGTGAGAAGCTGATCCATGGAAGCATATCAAGGACGAGGGCGCCAAGCAGGGCAGCAAAAATTCCCACCTGGGCAGCCGCTCCCAGGAGGAGGGTCTTCGGGTTTGCCAGCATGGGACCGAAGTCGGTCATAGCCCCGACACCCATAAATATGAGCAGCGGGAACAATCCGTTTGCAATTCCCATAGTGTAGAAAATTCCCAGGAATCCGTCCGGTCCGGAGATTTCAGCCACGGGAATATTAGCGAGAATGGCACCAAACCCAATGGTCACCAGAAGCAGGGGCTCATACTTTTTGGCTATTGCAAGGTAGATCATGATGAGCCCGACGATGATCATGATGAACTGTCCCCACGTGAAGTTTACAATGCCAGTAGAGTTCCAAAATTCCTGAAAAGCACTTCCTATATTCATGGTATCTCCTTTGTTATGAGATCACCGCCAGGATATCTCCGGCTTTCATCTGATCACCCTGGGTAACCTTGATTTCGGAAATGGTTCCAGCACTTGGGGAAAAGACCTCAGTCTCCATTTTCATAGCTTCCATAACAAGGATGAGTTCACCTTCGGTGACAGGCTCACCTGCTTTTTTCTCTATCCTGAGTATCAAGCCGGGCATAGGCGCCTTAACTTCGAGTGCAGGTCCTGAGCTCTGCTGCGGAGGCGCGGGTGCAGGGTCAGAAGCTGGTGCAGGAGCTGCAGACGCTGCAGGAGCAGCGGGTACATGTTCATCCATCCCTTCCTTTACCGATATGCTGTAGGAAACACCATTTACCACAGCCTTGTCGCCTTCAAGCTTAACGTTATAGGTGTTGTTGTTTACCTTCACCGTATATCCTGATACTGCGGGAGGGACGGCCTGCTCAGCGGGAGGGGCGGCCTGCTCAGCGGCAGGGGCTTCCTTTTCCATATAGCGAACACCCAGCCGAGCTTCACCCTTTAGAAACTGGATACCTTTATCCTTGCATGTTGCGGCAATGAATATGTTTTCATCGGTAATGGGCAGTTTATCCTTTTCAAGCATGGCTTTGGCTGCGGCAACACCCTTCTTCTCGTCACGGTCGTTAAGATCAAGCACCATTTCCTCAGTGGGTTCAAGGCCCATCTGCTCAGCGCAGATCTTCACAACCTCAGGGTCTGGAGGCAGCGGAGTCTTACCGAAGTATCCGAGCACCATCTTTCCATATCCGTCGGCTATCTTCTTCCAGGGGCCGATCATCACATTGTTAAAAGCCTGCTGGAAGTAGAACTGGGAAACGGGGGTGACGGATGTACTGAACCCTCCGCGTTTAATCACCTCTCCCATGGCCATGGTTATCTCGTGGAACTTGTCCATGAGACCGTTGTCCCTGAGCATCTGCGTATTTGCCGTCAGTGCCCCGCCGGGAAGCGGCGAGAAGGGGATCAGCGGGTTGACCATAGTCGCCTCAGGAGGCATGAAGTAGTCCTTCATGCAGTCCTTGAACACCTCTTCGGCTTCCATAACCTTGTCTATGTCTACTCCGAGATCGAAGTCAGTTCCCCGCAGGGCGTGCCACATGGTTATGACATCGGGCTGACATGTCCCGCCGGAAACCGGCTGGAGCGAAAGGTCTACCTGGTCTGCCCCAGCTTCAAGAGCAGATATGTACTGGTAGATGCAGATTCCTGCGGTATCATGGGAATGGAAGACGATGTGCGCGTCCTTGCCGAGCAGCTTGCGTGCCTGCTTCACAGTATCGTAGACTACCTTCGGTGTCGTTGTCCCCGAGGCATCCTTGAAGCAAACTGAATCATAGGATATTCCCGCATCAACAATCTTCTTAAGCACTCCGACATAGAATTCCGGGTCATGGGCACCGGTTGTTCCAGGAGGAAGGGCCATGAGGCTTATCACCGCTTCATGGTTCAGACCGGCATCATGAATGCATTGTCCCGAGTAGGTCAAGTTATTAATGTCGTTGAGGGCATCAAAGTTCCTGATTGTTGATATTCCATGCTTCTTGAACAGTTTCGCGTGGAGATCAATGATGTCCCGGGGCTGGGAATCCAAGCCTACCACATTCACGCCCCTGGCAAGGGTCTGCAGATTCGCATCCTTGCCCGCAGCGGCCCTGAACTGGTCCATCATATCAAAGGCATCTTCGTTGCAGTAAAAGTAGAGGGACTGGAAGCGGGCGCCTCCACCGGCTTCAAAGTGGTTCATGCCGGCTGAAACAGCGGCTTCAACCGCGGGCAGAAAATCCTTG
Organism: Spirochaetia bacterium; assembly: GCA_007128345.1. Classification (GTDB taxonomy): domain Bacteria; phylum Spirochaetota; class Spirochaetia; order PWKH01; family PWKH01; genus SKXS01. The sequence goes on along the minus strand of SKXS01000085.1, from coordinate 5,591 downwards.
GTCAGAACTCTGGCTCCATATGCGGACTGGAATCCGTCTCGGAATGCCGTTACCATAAATTTAACACGTTTTTTCATGAGGGCTCCTTAGCATATTTACCGTTTAGTGTAGGCTGCTGCTGCAGCTATGGCAGCGGCGATTTCTGCGTCCTGCTTCCCGGCTGTTGCCGCCGGCGGGCGGGCAGCAGGTTTCTCTTTTTCCGGGAAGTACCGCAGAACAACGTAGGACAGCAGTTTCGTGATGATGACCAGCAGTATGAGGAAGACAAACACTACGCTAACACCGATCAGCATCAGTATTAATCCTTGTTCTATTGTACTCACTATGTGCTCCTTGTTGGTATTGCGCAAAACACTGTATTCCCTGCAGGATACGAAGAGGATTTGCGCGTGAAAAAGCTCAACAATACTATATCGATAAGAAGCTATACTTTCAAGATAGGTTTCCCATGCGGACGCGCTCTTTTTTTGCTGTAATTGCAAGTTTTCGTTCTGTATTGCGGTACGTATTGCGTATCGCTCCCGGTGCGTGTATGATAAACCCGAACCTGTAAACCTTGGAGGGAACGTATGAGCGAACAAGCGGAAAAACTATTTGTCCAGAAGCCTATTGATGAGATAACGATGAATCCATTTACCATGATCGGCCAGGAATGGATGCTGGTAACCGCCGGGACCATGCACAGCTGGAATACTATGACGGCTGCGTGGGGCGGGTTCGGGTTCCTTTGGAGGAAACCGGTTGCCTTTGCGTTTGTCCGCTACAGCCGGTATACCTATGAGTTTGTTGAGAAGCGAAGTCATTTCACCCTGTCGTTCTTTGACGAATCCTGGAAAAAGGCGCTTATGCTATGCGGCACAAAATCCGGCAGAGATACGGACAAGGCGAAGGAAACCGGACTCAAGCCGATAGACCTCACCGGGGCCTACTGCTCATCGGGCATCACCGTTGGGTTCGAGCAGGCTCAGCAGATCTACATCTGCAGAAAACTCTACAGCGGAGAGCTTTCTCCTGACCATTTCCTTTCCGATGAAATACATACTCACTATGTGGACAATGCGTACCATCGGATGTATGTAGGGGAGGTGGAAGCAGTCCTGGTTCATGGACAGCGGTGAATGCAGTGGAACTTGCATATCACCGAAAATTGACGCTGCAGGTTCTTGATGAAGTATTTCCTGACCTGACCCCGGCTCTCCGTGTATGGATGGTTAGGGGGAATCTGTCTACTGATTGGCTGGGGTACATTATCTACCGCAGAACAGCCCACTTTGACCGCATTCCCTTCGCATCGCATGAAAGTGCATGGGAACTGAGCATCCTGGAGGTGCGCTACCATGTCATGCGATGCAGATGGTACCATACCCGCAATGCCGAAAGAAGGGCATGCTGGGAAGCGGGAAGGGTCCTCCATATCATACAGGATTTTTTCTGTCATTCAAATTTTTTTGATCTCCCCGGATCATCCCAGCAGCGGATTTCTCAGGCACTGCTCGGCCTTGAGGCATATCCTGAACTCCCGGGCATACCGCTTCAAATCACCTCCTGGGGTCTGCTGCAGTGCATAGGCTTCAAGCAGGACGGGTTTACGCACAAGGATCATCATCATGACTGTCCCAGACCTGCTGAACTGAGAATGGTGGCTGAGAACCAGAGGAAATTCTCAAAAACCTATTTAATCCGGCCTTTACTGGTATCAAATATAGTCTGAAGATCCTTTGGAAACGGCTGAAAGTAGGTCTGCATCGCAAGGTACGGGGTGTCAAACCGGGCGGTCCACGAGAGTAAAATGCTCGTCACCGCACAGAGAGGCAGCTGGAACGTACGGTAGCGCTCCAAGGTCTCAAGGAAGAATGCCCGTTCCTGAGGGGTGATCTGTTTCGAAATATATCCAAACAGGTGCTGAAGGACGTTAATATTGGAAGAGGTTTTCGGGAGCGTCTGAAACATAGAGACCAGAACAGCCCGGTAACGGGCGAACACCTCAGGGGTATGCAGGCGTTCATGGTTTGCCGTTATTGATCCAGCCTCTCTGAGCAGCCGCTGGTTGTATGCCATGAAGAGAAACTTGTTTTTGCTGTGGAAATCCACCAAGTGCTTCATGGATACCTCAAGGGTATTGAACCGATGAAGGGTAAAAACACGTGTGAGGAAGTGTTCCCGGAGCCTCAGGTTTGAGAGTCTCCCCTCATCTTCTATGGCAGCCTCAGGATACTGTTCAATGACCCGTGAGCCAAAGAAACCAGTCCCTTTGCTGTGTATATGGGGGACCTTCCCTGATGAAGGATAGACTTTTACATTGCCGATCCCGCATGTGGGGGATCTCCCCTTCAGGATGCACCCGTCAATAAAACCTAGGTTTGCAAGAAACGAGTCGCTGAACGATGCCATGGATTGCGTATGATCTTTACCGCTCTCAGATTCAACAAGACGCAGCACATCGTCCTGCCTGATGAGCCTGACCGCATCCCGGGGAGAGGGGAGGCCGATCTCCATTTCAGGACAAACGGGAATAAAGTGTACAAAAGGCTTAAGTGTTTTTACTTCATTGCTGGTAACCATTTGCGCATTATATCTGCACGGGGCAAATTCAATGCACTTACTGATGAGAATACGTGGTTTTACTTCTGTCATGTGAAGCTCCTGAAGGTATTAAATGAGGGGTACAAAGAGAAATGCTCCATGGTGCGTCATACTGTGCTGACCTAATGAATCCTTAATGAAGAGCGTCATGCTGCAGAATCCTTCGAATGACAACGGGATCACCATGCGGCCTCCATCCTTCAGCTGCTCGATAAGCTTGGAAGGTATTTCGTTGGTCTGGGCAGTTACCATGATCCGGTCATAGGGTGATGCGTCGGGATGCCCGACCTTGCCGTCCCCTTGGATCACCTTCACATCCTCATATCCTGCCTGGTGAAGATTGTACTGTGCCATATCGGCAAGCTCGGGAATCCGTTCTATGGTGATTATTTTTCCGGAACTGCCCACAAGCTCCCTGAGCACAGCCGCATTGTATCCTGAACCGCCGCCAATCTCGAGTACATAATTCCCGGGGCGGGGATCCAGCAGTTCAGCCATGAAGGCAACGGTATAGGGCTGGCTGATGGTCTGCCCGTGCCCGATAGGAAGGGGATGGTTATAATATGAGAGGCTTCGCTCATCAGGAGGAACAAATAGTTCCCTCGGCACCCGCTCCAAAGCTTCCAGGACCCTGTCGTCATCTATACCCTGGGAGCGTATGGCTGCCAGCAGTCTGGATTTCTGCTTGTCCATGCAGTCATTGTAACCCAGGTAACCGGTAATGAAAAGACAATGATACGCAGATGAAAAACATCTGCGAGATCATATCAGCCAGTTTTAGTGCCTTCATGGGGTGTATTGCGCATTGCATGGAATGAAGCTCCCAAAAAAGGATAGTGAGTTCAGGGGATATTACTTGGATTGGGAAGAACTGCGTAACTCCTGCACTTTCCGCATCAATTCGTGCTTAGTGAACGGCTTTTGGAGGAATCTCACACCTGTGTCCAATACGCCATGATGTGTTATCACGTCTGATGTGTATCCAGACATATACAAACACTGCAGATGTGGATATTTTTCCTGCATCATTTGGCAGAGACTCTTTCCACTCATATCAGGCATGACGACATCGGTTATCAGCAGATCGATATCACTGTGCTTCTCACAGACTTCAAGCGCCTTTTGAGGGGTCGCGGCAGTGACCACATTGTACCCAATCTGCTGGAGCATATGTAATGTCATATTCCGGAACAGTGCATCATCATCAACAAGCAGTATAGTTGTGTGTGTTGAAACCTCAGTCTGAAGAGGCTCAATTTCAGCAGTCTCCTGTTCAAGGCCTTCATACAACGGAAAAAACACGGTAAAGGTGCTGCCTGCGCCAGGTTTACTGTGAACCTGCATAAGCCCGTTATTCTGCTTGACTATACCATATACCGTAGGAAGACCGAGGCCCGTACCTTTCCCAATTTCTTTTGTTGTGTAGAAAGGTTCGAATACTTGTGAAAGTGTCACTTCGTCCATGCCGAATCCGTCATCACTTACAGAAAGCTGAACATACGTTCCCATGGCAGCTTCAATATCTTTCTTTCTGTATTCCTCATCAACAGTAACTATGTGAGTTTCAATAGTTATGCTGCCGATATCCTGAATGGCCTCCTTCGCATTTACACACAGATTCACCAGTATTTGGTCAATCTGTGAGGGATCAATTTGTATCCTGCAAATACCCTTGCCGGGTTTCCAGGACAACTTGATGTTATCACCAATAAGACGCTTCAGCATGGTAAGCAGCTTTTCTACTGATTCATTCAAATCTATGATTTTTGGGTTAATTGTCTGTTTTCGTGCAAATGCAAGCAAATGGCGAGTTAAATCGTTGGATCGCTGTGCAGCGGTATAGATTTCCTGCAGATGCGCATGGATCGGCTGTTCTGGGTCTGCAAGATCCATGGCCAGTTCAGTATACCCGAGGATTACCCCGAGCATATTGTTGAAGTCATGGGCAACACCTCCGGCCAGTCTGCCGACAGACTCCATCTTTTGTGAATGAATCAGCTGTTCGCTGAGTTTCACTCGTTCGGTGACATCCCATACGGAGGATATCACCAAGTCTTTGCCTTCAATGGGAGTATTTCTTGCGTTAATATATCGAGTTTCTTGTCCTTCTCTCGTTATTGGTATTTCTTCCCAGATCATCCGCTTAGGATCTCCGCTTTTGGTATCCTCTTCAACTTTCTTGCGGATTGTCTCCCGGAACACTGGATCTTCATATACAGCATCCCAGAATGCATTAGGATTTTCTAATTTTGCTCGAGAGACTCCGTAAATGCGGAGAAATGCGCTATTGATGTACTCGAAACGTACAAAAGGATTAACGGTATTTACTGCTATGCCAATCGGCAGGTGATCGAGGACTGCAGAATAGAATGATTCTTTTTGATGCAGCTTCTCTTGTGCGAGCTTCAGCTGATCAAGCTGATGTTCTATGTGCTCCATATCCTTCTTGCTTTTGTAGTTTGAAAGAATACTCAAAGCTGCAATATAGAATATAAAAGCAAGAAAACTTGGCCAATTGATTAACTCAGAAGCAGGTACGAGTATGACTACCAGCACCAGAGCTGCAAACTGAAGCGAAGCTAGGGCTATTGTTACTGCAAGGGGGAAGAATATGCTGGAAAGAATAATAGAAAGGGACACATACACAAGCGGAAAGAAGTCTCCGCTGAGGACTGCGGGATCTTTTACGAGTGAGCACCATGGGGCTAGAGCCGCACATGCGACTGTTATTCCAGCAGAGATATAATAAAAACCTGAGCGGTTGAACAGATAGGCGGCAGTAATCAGGACAATCAGGCCAAGGATGAGTACGGAATACACCACGCGCTGCGGACTGTCTGCTGGATTGACTATCAGCACTACTGCTAACGTTCCGGTAATCAGAAGAAGTATAGCTAACTGAACCCAAGCCAGCAGATGCCCCTTGAGTTCTTTATGCTGTGTCGATTTACTCAAAGGATAACTCATCACTAATAATTATACAGGATTTTCTTGCATGATCAATCCGG
>SKXS01000276.1 GCA_007128345.1 Spirochaetia bacterium | reverse complement strand
GAACAAGCAGAACCTGACGGTAATTTCCCGACAGTCGTGAATCCCAATCCCGAAGACCATAAGGCGATGGCCCTGGCGGTTGATCTGGCGATCGCCAGAAAGGCGGATCTTGTGCTGGGAACCGATCCTGATGGAGATCGCCTCGGTATAGCCCTTCCATCCGACGGAGGCAAGCGTGAGTACCGCCTGCTTACGGGCAACCAGATTGCTGTGCTGCTGGCTGACTATATCCTCACTGCCAGGCAGGTTGCAGGAACCCCGGTTACCGTGAAGAGCCTGGTTACCACCGACCTCGTACGGAAGGTCACCGAGGCCCGAGGTGGACGGTGCGTTGACGTGCTCACCGGATTCAAGTACATCGCTGAGGTCATGGAGCAGCTTGAAGGCAGTGACGATGTATTTGTTCTGGGGGCTGAGGAGAGCTACGGGTATTTAGTGGAGACTGATGTCAGGGACAAGGATGCTGTTTCAGCAGCGGTAATGGCGGTGGAGATGGCCTGCTGGGAGCAAAGCCGCGACCGTACCCTGCTGGACCGCCTGGAAGAGCTGTGGGATGAATTCGGCTACCATGAAGAACGGGTGATCTCTAGATCCCTGCCGGGACAGCTGGGTCAGCGCCAGATTGTAAAGCTCATGGAGCACTTCCGAAGCACGGTCATGGACTCCCTCGGTCCCTTCGAAGTGACCCAGAGGATAGACCTCCTCAGTAAGGATTCAGGATTCCCGAAGACCAACATGCTCATCTACCGGCTTGCTGGAGGCGGTTCCTTCATGCTGCGTCCAAGCGGAACGGAACCGAAAATTAAGAGCTACCTCTTTGCCGTATCAAAAGCAGGTGATCCTGCAGACCGTATACGCGCGGCAGCCGAAGAACTTGATGCAATGGAAGTATATTTCGATCAGCAGCTGTCACTTGTGCGGGAGCTGTGACCGGATCCACCGCAGGATGTCGGAAGCTGCCCGTTCTTTTTCGCATGCATTCACGATCACGTGGGGGCTCTGCTCATAGACCAGGAGCTCCTTTTTGGACGAACTGATGCGGTTGTAGATGATCCTGCCCGATTCGACGGGGACCGATGCATCCTGCTTGGAGACTATGATGGAGACAGGGGTGGTGATATCCCGCAGCACCCGTTTTGCTTTGCGCTGAAGTACCCGAAGATGTGACAGTGGCAGCGGCATCGTCCAATGGTAGTACTCCTCCTCGAGATAGGCGATCTCACTGTCCTCTGCCTGTGAAGGGCTTTTCGTATGCCTCCTGGAAGGAAGAATATACCTGGCTGCCGGTGTGACTGCAAGCAGTTTTTGACGGGTGGTGATGAGGGCAGGGGCCGCAAGGGAGATGCTGCGGCAGCTCACCTGTGAAGCCAGGAGGATTGCCAGCAGCCCCCCCATGGAGAGTCCGGCAGCGGATACCGTCTCGTGGGTTCCTGCGAGATCGCAGTAGGCATCCAGGACCCTCCTGTACCAGTCTCTCCATGTACATTTCAGCAGGTCCTCCCTGCTCGTTGCATGTCCGGGAAGCCTGGGAACAGCAACAGTGAACCCGCCTTCATGCAGAACAGTCCCCAGATACTCCATTTCCGCAGGCCTGCCGGTGTATCCGTGGATCAGCAGCACAGCGTGGCCGTTGGTGCCGGAGCGGTATATGGGAAGTCCCTCACGGGGAAGCGTACGGTACATATCCCTATGATATCCCTTGACAGGAAAAAAATCCAGCGGTATGTTCATTCCATGGCAACTCTGTACCTGGTAAAACGTACGTTCGGGGATCCTCTGGTGCTCCATCCATTTGCAACACGCAAAGATTTGATCGCAACATTCCAGGACGAACCGCTGGTGTACTGCTGCTCGGAGCAGCCCGGCGAAGAGGATATTGTGCATCTGAGATACCGCACATACTCCCTCATTGACGCAGCGGTTGATGAGTGGGTCCAGGAACTTAAGTACATCCCCCGCCTGATCTGGTCTGCCCTGGCATTCCTTGCGATCTATCTGTTTACCGCTTTAGTCATCAGGATACCGGTACCGCTGGTAGATGAGATCCTCTTTTCATCTGCTGCGGCGGTAGCGGTCTACTTCTGGGTTGCCAAGCGCAATACCCGCAGTGATATCGCGCTCAAGCGAAGACTTGAGCTCAAGGAGCATGCAGACCAGGCGGAAATCAGGGTGGAACCGAAACTGAAGGATATCGAAGCGCTCTTCAGACGCTTTGATGAGACTCCCCCCCCAATCCTGGCAGATATTATTTCAGGGAGAGAGCATGTTGAGACATCCGGTGTTGACGACTCCCTGGGCACTGTCGTGCGTTCAAGACTTGTATGGGACCGAAATATTCAGAAGCGGTATCGGAAGATCTTGAAGCGTATCAACCGCCAGAAATCATCCAAGCAGGCCGAGGAGCTTTCGGGACATCTGCTTAAGCAGGGCCATGGGAAAAAGGCTGACCTGCCGTTTCTCGCGTTCTATACTACCATGATGAAAAACGGCTGAAGCATTTCCCCCGCTTCGTGCATTATTCTGATGCATGAGGTGCTTCTGGACTCCAGACCGTATCGCACTTACTGCAGCTGCAGCCCTCCTCTGCCTGTGCAGTGCCGCACCGCCTGGCACAGCACTGCTGCTTGTTCCCTCCATGATCATCACTCTCGGAAAGCGGTTCCCCTGGCTGTGGATTGTGCTGCTATTTCCGCTGAGGCTGAGTATGGGTGTTTTCCACGAAGAACCGCCATGGATCGGATTCGTGCTGCAGGAAGGACAGCGGGGTGTGCTCACCGCTGAGGTGTCAGATCCTCCCATGCCGGTGCACCTGACCGGATCCCTGGTGGAAGCCAGGCTCGTTTCAGCACGCTTTGGGGAATCAGCTGCAGCCAGTGCATCCGGACCGGTGATGCTGTACGTCGAGGCGGAGATTGCCCGCACTGTGCACTATGGAGATCTCCTGGATATACCGTTCCAGACACTCAGCAGGACTTATGAAGATGATGCATCCACCCTCAACAAGGTATATGTTGGAGACCTCATACTCAAGCTTCTTCGGCCCGTATCAGCTGCGCCAGGGAGCAGGAAGATCACTTCACGGGTGATCCGAAGCCGTGCCCATCACTGGGTGCGGGAGCGCTTCTCCCATTTGACCTGGGAATCCCAGGTGCTTCTTAGTTCCCTTATGCTCGGCAGTCCTCTGGAATCCAGGGATCCGCTGATCGATCGATGCAGGGAAGCGGGAGTCAGCCACGTTATAGCCCTGTCGGGGCTTCATGCAGGAATCCTCATGTCCATGTGCATGCTCATCAGTTCCCCAGTCCTGGGGAAGCGGGGAGGAAAAATCGTCTCGCTGGTGATGCTGTCTGCATTTCTCTGGTTTGCAGGTCCCCGGTCGTCCCTCATACGTTCAGCACTCATGTGCTGGACCTTCGCCGCTGCCCGGGCAGCGGGAAGGAAGGTCGGTCTCCTGGATGTGCTGTGCATAGCATGCATTATCCACGTGTCAATCATTCCCTCAGAGACCGGAACTCTCTCGTTCCGGCTCTCCTACGCAGCGGTGCTGGGGCTGGTACTGTTCTGGAGCCTATGGCACGACTCACTTCCCTGTGTGCTGCCGCCGTGCATACGGGGTGCGATTGCCGCATCCCTTGCTGCATCCTGCACCGCATGGCCGATGCTCGCCGCCCACGGCATAGATATACGGCCCGCAGGCATCATCTTCAGCCTCCCGTCAATCCTGGGGGCTGCCCTTCTTATATGGGTCGGATGTGCCTACCTGATAATGCCCTCTTCATATATTCTGGAATTCGCAGTCAACCGGACCGCCCGGTCTCTTCAGCTGCTGTGGGAAGCCGGTGCTTCGCTGGGAGATCACCCGGCAGCATCCCCTGCTGTCTGGATGCCCGTGGGTATTATATGCTTGACCATACTGCTGTTCCTTCAGTATGGTAGGGCCAGGAGCGCAGCACACCATGCACATGCCGTCATCACTGGAACATCTCTACAGCTCGCCGGCCTTGATCCGGGATTTCCTCCACTCCCGGGGCCTCAGGCTGACCAAGCAGTTTGGGCAGAACTTCCTCATCAGCCCGTCAAAAAGGAGCCTGATCATAGATGAGGCTGACCTGGACGGACAGAACCTCTCATGGGAAGTAGGAGCGGGCATCGGGTCAATGACCTTTTTGGCTAAGGGTCTCTCTGACACACTGGTGATTTTTGAACTTGACCACGGGTTCTGCAGGGTGCTCGAGGAGTTCTTTTCCAGTACGATGGTGCTGGTTGAGGGCGATGTGCTGAAAACGTGGAATCGTACCCGGGAAACCCGGGGTATGCCTGACCGCATCTTCGGCAATCTTCCGTATACCGTTGGTTCCCGGTTCATCGGTAAGATTATCGAAGCGGGGTGCCTGCCTGAACGCATGGTCTTCACCCTCCAGAAGGAGGTGGTGGAGCGCATGAAAGCCTCTGAAGGATCGAAGATCTATTCGTCCTTCTCACTGCTGTGCCAGTTGGACTACCGCATAACCCACGTCTGCACCATACCTCCGTCGGATTTCTTTCCTAAGCCTGAGATCGATTCTGCAGTGGTTCGGATGGACCGCAGAGAAACGCCTCTTTTGG
>SKXS01000011.1 GCA_007128345.1 Spirochaetia bacterium | reverse complement strand
CATACCCATCTTCCTTAATCGGTATGTGGATTCCCGGGGGCTCATAGGCTTCATCATGACCCTGGAAAACTTTTTTGCCATTGCCCTGATACCAATAGTTACTGCATATTCGGATCGGACCCGTACACGGATTGGCCGGAGGATGCCTTTTATCATCATCACACTCCCGATTACCGCTGTGATATTTGCACTACTCCCCTTTTCTGCTCTCCACAGCTTTTGGATGCTGATTGTTGTTATTTTCATAATGAACTTTTTCAAACAGTCAGCCCGCGGACCGGTAGTGGCCTTAATGCCTGATATTGTACCTGCTGAAATCCGATCAGAAGCAAACGGCATTATTAACACCATGGGAGGAATCGCGGCAATTGTCGGAACGGTTGTTCTTGCCCAGCTTATGGATGTGAAAATTCCCCTGCCCAACCTTGGTCCCACCGATCAAATACTTGCTTTTCCTGTTGCAGGGATGCTTGTTGTGATTGCCACGTTCCTGCTGTTTATGTTCATCAAGGAACGGCCTGAAAAATACGAAGATCGAACACACAAAACCTCCATCAGAGAATCACTGAAGCTCATCCTTGCAGGGAAAGATAAAAGCGCAACGCTGATCCTTATAGCCCTTCTCTGCTGGTTTATTGGGTATAACGGCGTCCTTCCCTTTATCGGCATGTACTCCATAGATTTTCTCCAGACCTCACCAGGCCATGCCGCCCTTGCTGCTGGAATGGTGGCCATAGCCTACGCGATATGTGCTATTCCCTCAGGCTTCATTGCTCATAAAGTAGGCCGCAAGGCTACTATCCGGTTTTCACTGGCTGCTCTTGTCATCATCATGCTTCTGGTCTACTTACACTACCCTGTGGCAGTTATGCTTGAACTGCCCGCCTTCATTATGCAGATAACCTTCTGGATACTCATGTTCCTTTTCGGAGTATTCTGGGTAGCCGTAGTAACAAACTCCTTTCCCATGCTGTGGCAAATGGCAACATTCAATGACATTGGAATATACACCGGACTGTACTATTTTTCCTCGCAGCTTGCTGCAATCCTTGCTCCTCCGGTAGCCGGGGGAATTATGGACCTATTCGGAGACCGTTCTATGTACATGTTTGCCACAGTTTTCATGCTGGCAGCTTTTGTTATTATGGGGTTTGTCAAAGGCGGAGAACCCCATGACCGACATGCCTGATCACCTTCACGGTCAAAAGAGAGACGGGTTTTTTCATCTCTGCTCAAGCTGAAGGTACAGCATGAGCATACTGCGTGTCCGGAGGTACATCGGTACAGCTTATCGGGTGGGGCTTGCTTGCTCTAGTACTGACACTCGTTTTTACCAAGAGATAAACATATACAGGATAAGGGACTGGTGTACCTGCGCAGGTTCATGGTCTGCAGCTAAACTCACTTGTGATGTGGCACTTTATTGCATCATCCCTACCGTAATCATGATTATATTCTTCATCCAGGTTAAGGGTTTCTTTGGTGATTTAACCTGATGCGGGAACTTGTTTTCATGTTCTGCACGATGATTGATTTAAGCATACTGATCAACAGTGTTCTGGACTATGCACAAGGTATGATTAAGATCTTCTAGATAGTGAGCAGCAGGATGAGGCGTCAGTACAGGAAATCTTCCGCGGGATAAATTGGAACACCCTACTCTATTATCTGCAGCTAACTCCGTTAAACAAAGACCATTCCGAGACTATATAACTGCTCATGATCAGAAATCTGCTGTCATCCAGTCATACCATTGATCCAAGGCATAAACCCATGAGTGGAAATTTTCAAACAGTTATTGGATTAAGATAAATTGCTCAACAGACTCAACGACCCGGTATCAAGGGCAATGATACTCCCAACATTATTGGGGGCTTCCACACTCTTTCCCCTCATTTCATTTACAGTGATCAGCCGGGGTTCAGGGTGTGCTGTTCCCTGTGACTGGCCCACATCACTGATATGCAGATGAGCACAAGGGCTGCAGCTGACTGACGCCGATACCTTATGGCATGGACTCGCAAGAAGTAACGTGTTTTTCTTTCATCGTGCTGCCGTACCGCATTCCCTAGTTTTCAGGTCAATATAATCAAATATCAACCTGAGAATCGGATCCCAGAGAAGGATTGTAGAGATTCTCCGGGGTGTATGCTGTACGCTTTGCCGTACAGCACGCAAACCCGATGTACCGTCCGTGATCTCTCCTGAGGGCCTGCGCATCCGAGGGAAACAGACCGTATCCAGTACGCTCCAGGATATCTTCGAAGTCCATCCACAGACGCCAGCCGTCGGGTAGTATGCTGCATTGGATATCCTTTACACATCTGCACCTGCTCCAGTGCTCGGTCCACCACTGGGGGGTCTTAAAGGCCCAGCAGTCATCCTCCCAGAACACCTTGCCGTTGTCCTGGGGCTGGGTAAGATGGTCCGGTACCTGTTCTATCGGCTGCATCAGTGCAGGTACGACAATACCTATCTGCCCTCCCGGCCTGATAAACCGCGCCAAGTATGAGAGGTAAAGAATATCGGTCCCGAAGTACTGGTATGCATCAATGGATACTACGGCATCAAAAAAATGGCGGGGAAACGGAAGGGCATGTGCTTCAGCACGCAGGGGATGCACGAGAGAGGCGACCCCGGCTTCTTCGGCTCTCCTGAAGTTGTGATCCGGGCCGATCCACAGGTCCGCCGCCCACACCTGTACCTGGTACTCCCTAGCCAGGAAGATGCTTGTAATCCCTTTCCCGCAGCCAAGGTCCAGCACCTTCATCCCCTCGGTGAGCTGAAGGGAATCCGCAAGCCGTTCCAGCATCCACAAAGCATTGGGACCCATCTGGTTTTCCAGAACCCACTGGGCATCATACGTATTTGACCGGGGATATCCGTCACGGAAGAGCACATTGCCGTCTGTCATATAGCACCTCGCATGAGGATACTATAGCACATTATATTCAGCAGATGCTGCTACATGATTTTTCATTGATCCCTTTCCATAGGATGATATGCAAAAGAGGTTATTCCATTACATGATTACTGAGTCTTACACTCCGCAGAGGAATCTGATGCTGTTCAGATACATGTGGCGGGCTCACAGGTCATGCTTTTTCATTCCACCGATATTTCTTGTATCGGCATAATGTATCAGGGCTGCAGTTCATTTCCTAAAGGGCAATCATCATTTCATTCATAGGTCGCCCTAAATACTGCCTGTTCTCATGGTCAGCCTGCATCACTAACTGCTGAAGGCAAGAACACTATTTATTAATTATTATTCCCTGACAAGATATTATATAAGCTCATGGCACTACTATCCATAACATGTATGACTTGCAGTAGTCCTCAATACTGGTACAGGCACATGAAGTCAGACGCAGCCGCAGAAGGCTGAAAGCAAAAACGTTATCTACTTATCCAGTAAAGCTTCAATCCATACTGAAACAGATCCGCCGTTGCAGCAAAACTCCCCGATACCATCATTGTCCGTAATAACCGATTCAGTAACATGACTGGTCAGGTCAATGAAGCGGGTGTTTGGACTGCCGGTTATCATCTCTTTTGATCCCTCCGACCCATTTGATAGAACAACTGCCAGGGAGCCTGGGTGTTGATCATCTCCAGAAAATGTCCAGCCGATGCAATTCGAGTGGTCAAAGTAGTCATGCTGTTTTCCAAAGGTAAAGTTTTTCCTAGCATAGAGGAACGTATCAATCATCTGCCGATGGGAAGGCATGGTAATCTGGTAGTCATTTCCATCCGATCCGGTGTCAGAGTACTCAGCCCCATAATAGTCTGCATGAAAGACACAGGGATATCCTTCTCTGCGAAGCAAAATGAGTGCATAGGCAATGGGCTTGAACCAAGGCTCCACCACTGATTCCAACGCCTGTAGAGGCTGAGAATCGTGGTTGGCGACAAAGGTAACAGCAAGATCAGGCCGTTCTTTCATCAAGGTGCTGTCAAGAATGGTTTGCATATCGAACGTATCTCCCGTTTGGCTGGCCTCATGGAAGCGATAATGCAGCGGTACATCAAAGAGAGAAATAGTTCCGTTAGTCTGTTCTATATAGCCGTGAAGGGTCTCTATTCTCGGATCCCAGTATTCTCCTACTGTGAAGAGGGATGAGCCAGAATGTTTCTGCATTTCATCAAGCCATTTTGGGAAAAACCAGGATGATATGTGCTTAACAGCATCAAGACGGAACCCATCAAGTTTAGTTGTTTCAAGGTACCATTTCCCCCATAAGGTAAGCTCATCCCTAACATCCTCGTTTTCAAAGTCGAGATCACAACCCATCAGGTAGTCATAGTTACCGTACTCAGAAGAGACATAATCATCAAAGGTTTTTCCTTCAAAGACATAGATTGAAGACGTATCTTCAGGATTCCTTGCATCATGGTCCACTGCATCAAAATGATACCAATGCCATTGAAACTGAGAATATGCGTTTTTACGTCCGTGAAAAGTGAAGTGGGTAAATGCCTCAATCTCATAGATTTCTCCCTTGGCCTCATTTCGGTTCTCCCGATGATAAGGAGTGGCTCGTACTATTTCACGCTTATCAGCTCCCATCCGATGATTCAGGACTATATCACCGTAGCAGCTAATGCCAGCCTTTT